>JBOGHY010000046.1:0-7995 GCA_050742375.1 Acidimicrobiales bacterium
CGAGGAGCGAGTCGGCGTCGACCTTGCTCGCGCCCGACAGGGCGCAGGTGTCGAGCACGATCCCCCCGAAGACCGGCACCGAACCACCGCAGACGCCGCTTCGGCCGCCGGCTGGCGTCACGGGCACCCCGGCCGCACTGCATAGGCGCAGCACATCCGCCACGGTCTCGGCGTCGCCCGGCCGGGCGACGCCGGCCGGCCGGGCCGGAACCTGTCCCCTTGTCGCCCACCACAGCGCCAGCGGCCACCAGTCGCGGGAGTAGTCGATGCGTGCCTCCGGGCCGTCGTCGAGTGCGCAGAACGAGGCGATCTCCGCCAGGAGCTCCGGCGGAACCTCGACCCCGGTGGCGAAACGGTCGGTGACCTCTGCCGGCGAGCACGAGAGCTCGATCGGGTTCGTCACGGCTCGCCCTCGGTCGAAGACGCCGCCGAAAGCTCGGCGGCGCTGGCGGCGCGCAGCTCGGCGACCTCCGCCTCGAGCCGGCGAGCGTCCCAGCCGAGCTCGGGCGCCAGCAGACCGCCTACCGTGGCGGCCGCCGCCGCCGCAGCCCTCGCGTCCAGCAAAAGGGCACGGGTGCGCCGGGCGAGCACGTCCTCGAGAGTGCTCGCCATCTCGTAGCGGGCGGCGTAGAGAGCCTCCACGAGCAGGTAGCCGAGGCCTTCGGCGAGCGGCTCGAGGAGCTCTGGCCGCCCCTCGGCGAGGCCGGCGACCAAAGGAGCCTCGCCGCCGTAGCGCTCGACGAGGTGGGCGAACTGCCCCTCGGAGAGGCCATAACGGGTGCCCGTACCGGGGCGGCGCAGCTCCGAGAGGCCCTCGGCACCGCGAAGCCGCATGCGTCGCGTCGGACAACGGCCGGGGACGTCGCCGAGGCGGCGGACGACGTGGCCGAGGGTGTCCTCGGCCATCTTGCGGTAGGTGGTGAGCTTGCCGCCGGTCACCGTCACGAGCCCGCCGCCCGAGATCATGACCTTGTGGCGCCGCGACAGATCCGCGGTACGGGTGCTGAGACGCCGACCCTCGGGAGGCGTGGCGAGGAGAGGGCGCAGACCCGCCCACGCCCCGGTCACGTCGCTCGGGCGGATGGGAACCGAGATGACGGCGTTCACAGCCGCGAGGACGTAGTCGATGTCCGCGCGCTCGACGCTGGGGCGGGCGAGAGCACCGGAGTAGTCGGTGTCGGTGGTGCCGAGGTAGGTGTGCTCGCCCCAGGGGACCACGAAGATCGAGCGCCGGTCCGACCGCACCGGCACGACGGCGGCGACGTCGCAGGGAAGCTTCGAGGCCGGGACCGTGAGGTGGATTCCCTTGGCGGGGCGGAGGCTCCCGGGGTGGCGGCCGTCCTCGAGCGAACGGATGTCGTCGGCCCACACGCCGCCTGCGTTCACGACGACTCTCGCCCTCACGTCGATCTCGCCGGCGCCCGGAAGGTCGTCGACCCTCACCCGTGCCCCGGTGATGGTCCCGCCCGTGGTGCAAAGGAACGAGACGGCGCCCGCATGGTTGAGTGCCGTCGCCCCGTGGTCCAGGACCGCCGTGCGGACGATCGACAGGGTGAGGCGGGCGTCGTCCGTGCTGGCGTCGAAGTAGAGGAAGCCGGCCACGATTCGGTCGGTCCGCAAGGTCGGAAGATGGGCGCTCACCTCGGCGGCGGTCACCTTCTTGTGGCGGTGGCCGATCCGCCAACCCCCGGCGGCGTCGTAGAGCCACAGGGCGACGGAGTAGCCGCGGACCACGGTGCGGTCGACCACGCCCCCGCTGCCGAAGAGCGGGATCAAAAAGGGGAGCGTGCGCACGAGGTGGGGGGCATTGTGGAGGAGTCGCTGGCGCTCGACCAGGTTCTCGTGCACGAGGCGGAGCTCTCGCTGCTGGAGGTAGCGCAGGCCGCCGTGGACGAGCTTTGAGGACTTCGACGAGGTGCCCGAGGCGAAGTCGTCCTGCTCGACGAGCGCCGCCCGAAGCCCCCTCGCCGCAGCCTCGAGCAGCACGCCCGCCCCGGTGATGCCGCCACCCACGACGAGGACGTCGAAGGGCTCCGAGGCGAGACGGCCCGCCGCCACCGAGCGGTCGAACGTGGTGAAAGGTCGGGCCATCGGTTCTCGCCGACAGACTGCCACAACCTCGGCCGAGGCGACCGTGGGGCGCCAAAGGAGCGGGTAAAAGGGGGCTCGGCCCTCTCCTGGCGGGGAGGCTCGGCCCTGGAAGGGGGCGGAATCATAGCCCGCTGCAACCAGACCATTGACAGGCGATGCGCAGTAGGGGATAATTGATGTCCCTGGCAGCTGGGGGGCTGCTCGCAGCACCTTGGCCCCGGACGCCCCCTGATGTTGTGCCCGGCTACCGCCGCGGCACCGAATCGACGAAAGTGACCTGCAATGAACGCCTCTTGGCGCCAGCGAGCCTCGTGCCGGGGACTCGACCCCGACATCTTCTACCCGCCGTCGGATGACGATGCCGGGCAGGCAAAGGCCGTCTGCGACGAGTGTCCGGTCCGCCAGCCCTGCCTCGAGCATGCCCTGGCGGTCCGGGAACGCGAGGGTATCTGGGGCGGCCTGACCGAGCGCGAACGGCGCAGGATCCTGCGCCAGCGCCGCAAGTCGGCCTGATCGCCGCCTGCCGGAGACCCGGCAGGACCGAGCCTGACGCGCGGGGGGATCCCGGCGCCGACCCGGCGCGCCTCGCCTCGGGCTGGCCGGGGGGCGCCGAGTAGCCTGACCACCAATGGATTTCGACCTCCCAGAAGAGCTCGTCGCGCTCCGTGACTCGGTGCGCCGCCTGGCGCGCGACAAGGTGAAGCCGCGCGCTCGTGAGATCGACGAGACCGGCGAGTACCCCGAAGACCTCTTCGGCGCCTTCCGGGAGGCGGGACTCCTCGGCCTTTGCATATCGGAGGACTTCGGCGGCTCGGGTGCTGGGATCCTCGGGCTCACGATCGCCATCGAGGAGGTCGCCAAGTATTCGAACACCGCCGCCCTCATGCTTCTCTTGACGCGCCTGCCGACCGGGCCGGTGATGATCGCAGGGTCCGAAGAGCAAAAGCGGCGCTACCTGCCGGGGATCGCCGACGGCAGCGTGCGGGCTGCCTTCGGCCTGTCCGAGCCCGGGGCCGGCAGCGACGTAGTCGGCATGCGCACCAGGGCAGTGCCTTCCAAAGACGCCGGCAGCGGGTGGGTCCTCAACGGCGTCAAGTGCTGGATGTCGGGGGTCGCCCAGGCCGACTGGTACACCGTCTTCGCCAAGACGGGGGATCCCTCCAGCCGGGCGCACGACTCGATCACCGCTTTCATCGTCGACCGGTCGTCACCGGGGGTCTCGGTCGGAGCGCTCGATCGCAAGATGGGCGTGCGCGGTGTGGACACCGGTGAGCTCGTGCTGGAGGACGTCCCGGTGCCGGCGGAGAACGTCATCGGGGAGGTGGGCGGCTTCCGCCTGGCGATGCTCGGGCTCAACTCGATGCGGCCGATCGTGGCGGCGAGGGGCATCGGGCTGGCGGAGGGCGCCCTCATGTACGCAACGGAGTGGGTCGCCGAACGAGGGGCTTTCGGAGGAAAGATCGCCGACTTTCAGGGCATCCAGTGGGAGATCGCCAAGGTGGCCGTCGAGATCGAGGCGGCGCGCCTGTTGACCTACCGCTCCGCCTGGCTCGCCGACCAGGGCAAGTTCGGCCGTGAGCACGTGCCGTACCTCTCGATGGCCAAGTACCACGCCACCGAGCTCGCCGTCAGGGCCTCGGGGCTTGCGGTCCAGCTGCTCGGGGCGGCGGGCTACATGAAGGACCACCCGACGGAGCTGTACTACCGCGACGCCCGCCAGCTCACGATCGTCGAGGGCACCTCGCAGGTGCAGCTGGGCCTCATCGCGCGGGGCGTCCTTGATCACCACCTCTGGTGGGACTGACCTTCGCCGAGCTAGGGGGCTGGCCGGGCGTGCTCGGGCGCCTGTTCTCACGCGAGGACCTGGACGCCGAGGAGGCGTCCGCCGCCTTTAGCGAGGTGCTGTCGGGAGCAGCCTCTGCCGCCCAGGTCGCCGCCTTCGCCGCGGCGCTTCGAACCAAGGGCGAGACCGCCGAGGAGCTCTCCGGGCTCGTGGACGCCATGCGGTCGCGCTCTTTGGTGGTGAGGGTCGAGGGCGAGCTGGTCGACACATGCGGCACGGGAGGCGATCGGAGCGGCTCGCTCAACGCCTCGACGCTCGCCGCCCTTGTCGTCGCCGCCTCTGGTGCGCGTGTCTGCAAGCACGGGGGGAGGGCCGCCTCCTCCCAGGCAGGGTCGGCCGACGTTCTGGAGGCGCTCGGAGTTGCGGTCGAGCTCGGTCCCGCCGGCGTCGCCCGATGCATCGAGGAGACGGGCATCGGCTTCTGCTACGCCCCCCGCTTCCATCCGGCGATGCGCCACGCCGCTCCGATACGGCGCCAGCTCGGCGCGCCGACCACGTTCAACTTCCTCGGCCCCCTCGCCAACCCGGGCGGCGCACGCCGCCAGCTCGTCGGGGTGGGCGACGCCTCGATGGCCGACAAGATGCTCTCGGTGTTGGAGGCGAACGGGGCCCGGCACGTGATGATCGTCCACGGCCACGACGGGCTCGACGAGCTCTCGATCTCGGCCGTCTCGAGCGTCCTCGAGCTCCGCTTTGACTCCGCCGCCGGCGAGGTGCTGCGGCGGCGCTACGACGTGGACGCAGTAGAGGCAGGGCTTTCCCGCGCTCCGCTCGAGGCGCTGAGGGGGGGAAGCCCAGAGAGGAACGCTGCTCTCGTCAGGTCGGTGCTCGCCGCCGAGCCCGGACCGCTGCTCGACTTCGCCCTCTGGAACGCCGCCGGCGGGCTCGTCGTGGCCGGCGTCGCCGCCGATCTTGCAGCCGGCGTGGAGTCCGCCCGTGAGCTCGTGTCCTCGGGGGCCGCCGCCGCCGTTCTCGATCGGCTGATCGCCGTCTCACGCCAGGCGGCGGACGACGGGCTCACCTGAATAGCCCCAGCGCCGCCCTATGGGCCGCCCTTCGGCCCGTCTGTCAGCAGGGCACGGGGTTCCACGGTTCGGGGAGCGACTGGGGGGTGTCGGTGACGACGTTCGAGGGCGGAGCAGACGACGAGGCGAGGAGGGCCCGCTGCGGGTGCGGCCCTCGGAGCGCTCCTGGGGTCGAGACGGCCGAGAGCGGTTCGGGCGAGGTCTGTCCGAGGGCCGATGTGGTGCTCCCGGCAGATAGAAAGCTTCGCACCATCGCAGCGGCGTAAGGCTGAGCGGGAAGGAGGACGTCGGCGCCGTTCGAGACGCTTGGCGTCGTCGGGAGCACGGAGGTGACAAGGTCTGACGCCGACAGCGAGTGGTACTTGAGCCCGAGCGACATCATCTCGCCGCTTGACAGCCTCGAGTCGACCGCAAGGTTGCCGATAGCCGCCGAAAGGAACGAGTTGAGGGTGAAGACGTCTGGGAAGACGCCGTGGATCCGGTCGAGCAGGGCGTGGAAGAAGGCCTGCTGACGCCGGATGCGGCTCCAGTCACTCATGCCGTCGTAGTGCCAGGAGCCCTTGTCGAAGTAGTAGAGGTGGCGGCTGCGCACGAGGGCGAGCGCCTGGGCGCCGTCGACGGACTGGCACCCCGTGTGGCTGATGTCGAGGCCGCTGTAGGCGTCCCGTACGGGCATGGAGAAGTCGAGCGATATCCCCCCTAGCGAGTCCACCATCCCGGCGAAGCCCGGGAAGTTGACCTCCATGACGTGGTTGATCGGGATCTTGAAATCCTGCTGGATCGTCTGGACGAGCTGGTTGGGCCCCGAGTTGAAGGCGGCGTTGATCCGGTTGGATCCGCCGGTGCCGGCGATTGGCACGAAGGTGTCCCTGGGGATGGACAGCATCTCGATCCTATGGGTGGTGGGAATGAGGCGGGCCACGATCACCACGTCGCTTCGTTGGCCGGTCTGGGTGGAGCTGCTGCCGAAGGCGTTCTGCTGCGCAGCCGTGTGCACAAAGGCGCGTGAGTCGGAGCCGATCATCAAGATGTCGATCGGCTGTCCCGGCTTCTCGGCAGTGAGCGCCGGAACAGCGACCCGGGGGATGCCCCCGAGCTTGGAGTTGACGTAGAAATAGCCGCCCACGCCGGCGAGCACAATCAGGATGACGAGGCAGAGGATGCCGAGAGCCAGTCGCTTGGGCCAGCGCCGACCCCGGTGAGACTTGAAGATGGCCGGCCTCCGCGTGAGCGCCGGCGGCGCCGCCGACCGGGGCCCGAGCTCTCCCCGCCGCCGCTGCGGTAGACAGCGCGGCTCGGTCCGGGGATCCTCGGAAGGTCCTTCTCCACGGCGGTCGAGGATACAGAGGCGCGGGCGTGGGTGGCGGTCATGCGCGGCGCCGTGAGCCTGGCCTCGCAAGCCGGGAGCCGCGAGCCGGGCGGCTGGAGCCTCAGGGCCCGCCGCGGGCCTCTCGCCTCAAGAGCAGGCGCAGCTGGACGAGGCCTACTGCACCCTCGACACTGCGACGCAGGACCGGGGTCCGCGGCGGGCGCAGCTCCCTCACCTCGACCGGGAGCTCGCCGATGCCGATGCCTGAACGTGCCGCCCTCGCCACGAGTTCCACGTCGAAGAGCGATCCCCCCATGCGGCACCGCCCGGCGACGTCCCGGCAGACGGCGGCCGAGAGCACCTTCATGCCATGGGCGTCGCTCACGGGCAGGCTCAAGACTGCCCGCATGGCGCCGGTGAAGACGGTTGTGAGCAGGCGGCGAAGCATCGGTCGCCTGTCGACTGATCCGGGAGCCCGCTTGCTCGCGAGCACGATGCCGGCGTCGCCGGCGCGCACGAGCGAGACGGCGCGGTCCAAAAAGGCGAGGTCGAAGTAGTCGACGTCGAACAGCACGACGACGGGGGCGGCCGCTGCGGCGAGTCCAGCGGCGATGGCCCTGCCGTAGTCGGCTTCGGGCAGCGCTACGACGCGGATCGCCGGGTCGTCCGCCGACAGCCCCGCCGCCAGCGTCGGGGTGCGGTCGGACGAGCCATTCTCGACGATGATCACCTCGTAGGTCTCGTCTCGCGACCTGAGGCCCTCGGCGACTTCGCGCACCGTGGCCTCGAGCAAGGTCTCTTCGTTGTGGGCGGGCAGGACGACCGCGATGCTGGGAACCGTCACCACTCGTCCTGATCGCCGGCCCGAGGGGGTCTCGGCGGCAGGTCGGGTGGGGTAGGGAGGTCCGGAGCGGGCGGCGGGTAGGGCGCAGGAGTGGGGGGCGGCGCCTCGGGACCAGGCGGGAGGTCCGGAGCGGGCGGCGCCTCGGTACCAGGCGGGGGATCGGTACCAGGCGGGGGATCGGAGTCGGCTTCGCCGGCGGTGGCGTCGCGTGCCTCGGCTCCACGGAGGTCGCCGGGCGCCGGTGCCGGCCGCAGCCCGAGGGCGACGACCCCAGCGAGGCCGACGACGGAGGCAGCCTTGCCGCCCCAGTCCGCCGGGCTCGTGCCGTAGTGGAGCGACACGGAGGTCGAGGTGGGGACGACGACCATGAGGTTCGGCGACACCTCATAGGGCCCGGCCGCTCCGGTTGCCTCCCAGTTGGGAAAGTAGGGGATCTTGACGAGCACTGGCGTGCCGGTCCGCGAGACCCGGAAGGAGATCGAAGAGTCGGTCGTCGCGACGTCGCTCACCTTGACGGGCGGTCCCGGCACCTGCACGCCATCCTGTGGTGCCACGAGCGAGCCCGGACGCGCCTGCGGCCAGGAGGCCGGCCCCGCCCGGGCGAGCGGCACCGGCCAGTAGCTTTCCTGCAGTCCCTTGGGCACCTGGCGGTCGATCGTGCGCAGGAACTTCAAGAACTCGGTGTTGCGGTCAGGGTCACCACAAAGTCGTCGGATGCCATGCCTGACTAGGGTTGAGAAAGGGTACTGGCGCGAAGTGCAGGCGCTCTGCTAGACGCTGAGGGATGCCGGACCCCTATCTGCGTCAGATCTCTGTGCGCCCGATCGCCCCCGAGGAGCGCCAGCGCTTCGACGAGGAGCTCGATCGCAACCACTGGCTCGGC
>JBOGHY010000047.1:0-5248 GCA_050742375.1 Acidimicrobiales bacterium
ATCATCCCTGATCGGAGCACCAGATGAGGTTTTCGGCACCGACACGGTCGATGGTTGCTGGCGCCAAGCCTTTCTCCTCGAGTGAGGCGCGGAACAGCTCGATGTGGGGCCGCGTCGCCGCTAGGACATCCAGCCCGACGTCAGCTACCCACTGGAAGAACGAGCGGAGGTCGTATCGATAGCTCTCGAGCGTCCGGCCGCTGTAGCGGGCGAGGAACGCGACGGCAGCCAGCTCTGCCTCGTGGTCAGCCCGTCGGGTTGGAAAGCTCGATAGCGAGCGTAGTGGACATGGCGTACCTCCCTGTGGGTTGGGAGGCTCAGCCCAGCTCCGTCATGGCGTGAGAGCCACCCGTGCGCAGGACCGGCGGTCGGGGCGTCACTGCCCTGGCTCGGCCAGGGGGCGCTGGTCTAGCAGCGACTACGGCTCACGCGGCTCTTTGGTGGGGCGTTCCTCGAGATGGCCGCACTGAGTGCACTCACGCCACTCCACCTCGCCCGAGCGATACGGACGCCAGCGGCTCCACCGGTGCTCGGCACCGCACACTCGCCCGCCGTTGTGCCGCACACGAACACGACCTTCTGGCGCCACGTACCGTTTGGCCATCCCAAGTCAATCTACGCCCATCCCATGGCGAAGGCAGCTTCGTCACCGCGGTTGAGCCGGAACGCAAGAGCGTCTCGCTTCCGGCGGTAGCTGGCAGGGTTGGCCACGTGTCGGCGCGTTGTTCGGGGACAGCGGCCCCGTGAATGGAGATCCGAGGACGAGCACGGTACTGGCAAGCTGATCTCATGTTCGAGCTGTTCTCCGAGCGGTCTCGACGGGTACTCGTCTTGGCTCAGGAGGAGGCACGGCTCCTCCGCCACCACCGGATCGGCGTCGAAGACCTGCTCCTCGGCCTCCTCCACGACTCTGGCAGCCTCGCCGCGCGCGCCCTGGGATTTCTCGGGATCTCGCTCGAAGCAGCACGTGCGCGGATCGCAGCCACACCGTCCGCCCGGCCCGTGGACCGGCCGCCGCCCTTCACCGGGCCGGCGAAGCGGGCCCTCGAGCGAGCCCACCAGGTGTCCTTGGCGATGGACGAAACGACGGTGACGACGAAGCACCTTCTCCTCGGGCTCCTCGATGTCGACGACGCCTCCTCGTCCCAACTGCTCGGGTCCTTTGGAGTGACCGCTCCGCACGCGCGCTCGGCCCTCGATGCGTTGCCCGGCGTGGAGCCGGATCTCCCTCGTGACCGACCCCGGCCGAGGGCCTACTTTGTGGGCGCCGGGGACGACATCTTCGAGTCCGAGGCCATGGTCACAGGGCCCGTGAGGGGGTCGCCGCCCCCCGAGCTGCCGGCTGCCCTGGTTGCAGAGCTCGAGACCCGCTACGAGCTGCTTCCCGTGCACCGCATCCGCAGAGACGCCGACTTCTGGGCGCTTCGCCGCGTCGAGGAGGAACACGTCGAACGTCTCGCTCGTCGGCACCTACTTGAGAGGTGACTCGCGGTGCCGCGTTGGACTGGTGGCTCGGAGAGGTGCAGAGGCGCTGCTCGGGAACGACGGCGCGCATCCACCGAGAGGAGCAGCGCCGTTTGCACCGAGCCGTTCGACACCGGACCTTCCGATCCAATGCGGTGGTCCAGCTCTACTGGAACACCGCGGGCCCTGGAGGAAGAACGTGGTTCGGCAATCGCTACGTGTCGATCCGGCGCTACACCTTCAGGATCCGCTGGCGGCCGTGACGACATCGCCCGCAAACCGGCGATTGGGGGCGCGGCGGGACGGCGGTGGATGGAGCGGTAGGGGCATGGTCGTGGTCGCCTCAGCTCGCCGGCTCTAGGTTGGTACTTCGTGCACGCGAAGACCGATACGCCGCACGGCGTTCCGCCGCACTACCGCTTGGAGCTCGGCCCCCCGGCGCCTGACGATTACCTCACGCTACGGGCCTCATCAGGTCTCTCGCCTCGACGTCCAGACCAAGCGGTCGCCGCTCTCGGAGGCGAATGGGCCGCAATCCACGTGGTCCACGAGCCCTCAGGATCAACGGTGGGGATGGGAAGAGTCATCGGTGACGGCGGCTGGTACTTCCATGTTCTCGACATGGCCGTTCTCCCCGAACACCAGCAGCGCGGACTTGGTGACGCCATGGTCAGCGCCCCAATAGGGTTTTCGGCACCCATAGGTACGGCCCGACGCCTACGCCGTGTGAGTCCAAACGGAACCGCCATGAGAAGCCACGCCCGGCCTGCGATCGAGGTCGACACTGTTCCGCTGAACCTACCCGTCGTCATGTCTGCCGAAGTCGAGGTCGCGGGTGCCCAAATCCTGAATCACTTTGAGTAGAGCACCTGCATAGGCATGCCCTGTGCATGCCTATGCAACAGTTCGCTCGACCAACGCTTCGCTCGCGAACGCGCAAGCGTGCGGGCTGCTCGCGTCCGCGCCACCTTGCCTATGCTGCATAGGCAACGGCTGAGTAGGTCCCCACAAACTGTCCCCATAAACACAGAAGCCGCGGACCAAACATGCTGGTCAGCGGTCCTGTGGATACGCAAGACGGCGCGGAAAACGCCCGTACTTGGTGGCGGGGGAATTCGAGCGTCTCGCGGCCATCGAGTTACAGACCCGACGAAGCCGCTGGCCGGCGTGGTGTG
Source organism: Acidimicrobiales bacterium (assembly GCA_050742375.1). GTDB lineage: Bacteria > Actinomycetota > Acidimicrobiia > Acidimicrobiales > Bog-793 > JAKATT01. Next base: position 2,640 of record JBOGHY010000047.1, read on the forward strand.
CGTATGCACTGCATAGGGCGCCTGCCCTGCTCAACACCGCGGTGCCCGCCAGCGACGCCCGAGAAACGCGAACCCGCGACGCTGGCGACGAAGGCGCTGTCTGTGCTGCCTGGTCGACCCGCTCTACGCAGAGCGCTCGAACACGGCCCGTTCGAGCCGACGGATGCGCTCGGCCACGCTTGATCCGCTACCCTCGTCCTCGGCACGGAGCCGATCAAGTGCCCAGATGCGGATCAGCGTGGAGACGGGCAAGTTCGCCTTCTCGGCGGCCCGGTGCAGCCGGGTGTGCTCGTCAGCGGACAACCGAACCGAGACGACGGTGGGTCGGCCGAGGTTGGGGCGAGTGACCGCGACGCCCTCGGGCACGGTGTCTTCGATGTCGTAGTTTTCTGCCGCTGCTCCCTCTTCGGCCAGCATGTCCTCGATCTTCTTGCTCATCAGTCCTCCTTTGCGTAAAGGCGTCGCTCTCGTGGGCTTGCGACCCAGGCATTGGCGCCCCACCACTCCCCGGCAGGTTGCTCCGCCTCGTCGATGTCAGCTGCGACCAAGATGACGACGAGGATGTCCCTGGCACTCGCCGAGTAGCCGATCACCCGTACCGCCCGACCACTCCGGCTCGCCGGATCCGGGGTCAGCCAGACCGCATGGTTCTCGTTCACCACCTCGTCGGCCCATGCTGGGGCGACGTCATGACGCGAGCGGACGTAGTCGGCCCGCTTGCGCCAGTCCACTCTTACCACACCTACATACTACTACGTCCCACTACGCCATCCAAAGCACTGCCAGTGCTACTCCAGATGCGGCTTCGGCCCGTTACCGAGCTCGAGAGCTCATACACCCGCATCATCATCCCTGGTCGACACCACGATCGAGTCTTCGGCGTGCACAGGGAGCCGGGCGTCAATGTCCAGTTCACGGCCGATGGATGGCATTCTCGGCACCCACAGGGTCAGAGCCCGCCAATGTCCGCTGCGCACCTTCATGCTCGGGATGCTGCTCACCTGTGCCGACCACCGCCCGGCACACCTCTCCCGTGTGCACGAGGCGCTCGTCTCGCTCCCCCTCTTCGACCGTCGGCGTCTCGGAGTCGAAGCCAACTGGCACGGGATCCCCCACCAGCTCACCTATCGCCAGGTGGAGTACCTCAACGCCTTGGTCGAGACGGCGATCGGAAAAGACGAGCCCGACGGGCTCGCCTCCGCGTCGCTGCAGCGCTTCGTCGACGCGCTCATCGAGGCGAGCGTGCCCACAACCGCGAGGCGGGCGTCGACCTCGCTCGCCGTCGACTGGACCGACTACGAGAGCTTCGCCCATCCGCCGGGACGCGACGGCATCTCGGCTGACCCCGAAGCTGCCTGGGGACACCGGCGCGGCGGCGGGCCGGGCGAAAAGAGCGAGCTGTTCTTCGGCCACTACTGCTCTCTCGCCACGATGGTGAGAGACGAAGACGGCCCCAAGACCCCCGAGCTCGTCTCGCACATGACGCTCAGCGCCTGTTCGCACGACCCGGTCCCGGTCTTCGCCAGGGACCTCGTCCAGGCGGCAGCAGACGGGAGACTCCACCTGGGCGATGTGCTCTGCGACTCGGGCTACGCCCACCGCGTCCCCGAGCACTTCGCACTGCCGCTGCGTCGGGCAGGGGCAGCACTCGTGATCGATCTCCATCCCCAGGACCGAGGCCCCCAGGGCACCCATGGCGGTGCGATCTGCCACAACGGCAACCTCTACTGCCCGGCCGCTCCGAAAAGGTTGTTCGAGCTCTCCCCGCTCGCACGCGACGCCAGCGCCGAACAGGTCGTTGCGCACGACGAACGGGCCGCCGAGCTCGCCCGCTACAAGCTCGGCCGCCTCAGCGCCGACGACGCAGACGGCTACCACCGGGTCATGTGCCCAGCCGCCTTGGGCAAGGTCCGCTGCCCGTTGCGGGAGTCCTCGATGATGCTCGACCTCACCCGGCCCGAGGTCATCTCGCCGCCAGAGGACCCACCCACCTGCTGCACGCAGCGCACCGTCACCGTCCCGCCGTCGGTCAACGCCAAGACCGCCCAGAAGCACGACTATCCCTCCAGGCCTTGGCGCCGCTCTTTCGCTCGCCGCACCGGCGTCGAGCGCTCGAACTCCCGGGTGAAGGACCCAGCGACGATCGACATCGGGAAAGGCTGGTGCCGGCTGATGGGACTCGTCGGGCCGACGCTGTTCCTCGCCGCGGCTCTCGCCATCCGCAATCTCGCGGTCGCCGACGCCTTCGATGCCCGCCAAGAAGAGAACCAGCGCCGCGCTGCTGCCGGACGGCCGGCTCGGACTCGGCGGCGGCGGCGGACCACGCTCAGCGACCTCGTCAGCGCATCCCCGTAGTCGCCTGCACGTTCCCGCGGAAACACCGTGCTGGACTCGTCTCGGCGTGGCCGTGGCCGAGCATCCGCAGCTTGGCACGACCCATCGCGCTTCTGGGTTTGTCGCACCCCGATGACAGGATGCCGACAGCTCGAAACGTGAAGTAGTCCCCACGCAAAACGTGAAGACCTCGTGGTGGCGGGGGTTCAGTACTATCGGGAGACCACTGGGTTACGGACTCGACGAAACAGCTGGTCACAGCGATTGCGCTATGC
>JBOGHY010000048.1:0-9042 GCA_050742375.1 Acidimicrobiales bacterium
CCCGGCCTCGTCGCCCATCACGAGGTTGTCTTCGGGAACCCGGGCGAGACGCTCACGATCCGCCACGACTCGACCGACCGCGCCTCGTTCATGCCGGGGGTGCTCCTCGCCGTGCGGCGGGTGGCGGAGCTCCCGGGCCTGACGGTCGGCCTCGAGGGCCTGCTCGAGCTCTGAAGTCGCTCGGTGCTCTCGCCGCCGGGCGAATGACCGGCCGATTGCGACACGCCCTTGCCGATGACCGTGGCGATCACCGGTTGTGGCCAGCGGCTCGCCTTCCCGGCTCCTCCCGGACCCCGCCGGCGGGCGGCAGGTGGTGATCCGATCACCGCTTGCGAAGGCGCGAGTCGAGCGAGTCGCGAAGGGCGTTCCCGACCGAGTAGAAGCCGACCACGGTGAGCACGATGGCGGCGCCGGCCGGGTAGATCAGCCACCAGTAGCCGTCGTAGAGGTAATTGAGGCCCTGGGAGAGGATCCCTCCCCAGCTGGCATGCGGCGGCGGGATGCCGAGCCCGAGGAAGCTCAGGTAGGCGACGGCCAGGATCGCGTTTGCCACCTCGAAGGCCGATTGGACCACGATCACCCCGAGGGCATTCGGGATGATGTGCCGGTAGATGATCCGGCGTCTCGTCCCGCCCGCCAGGCGGGCGGCCTGAACGTAGTCCAGCACCCTTATAGAGAGGGCTTCGCCGCGGACGAGACGTGACGTCACGAGCCAGGAGAGAGAGCTCAAGATGATGATCAGCAGTCCCAGGTTGGGGGTGAAGATCGTGGCCAGAATGAGCAGCAGCACCAAGGTGGGGATGGACAAAAGCGCGTCGACGACCCTCATCATCACGGCGTCCAAGAACCCGCCGACAAAGCCTGCTATCGCTCCCCACGAGCCACCGATCAGGGTCGCTATGGCCGCGACCGCGAGCCCGAGCTCGAGGGATGACTGACCCCCCAGCATGAGCCGCCCCAGCATGTCGTAACCGGCCGGATCGGTGCCGAGCGGGTGCGACAGGCTCGGCGACAGGTTCGCGTGCGCGAAGTCGGTGCTCACCTGGTTGGTGTGCCAGAACACGGGTCCTAGGAACGAGAACAGGAACATGAAGACGATGATGCCGAGGCCCACGAGGGCGAGGCGGTTTTCGAAGAAGCTGTCCCAGAACAGTCGCCAGACGCCGCGGCTGTTCTCACCGGCCAGCCCGCCTTCTGGGTAGCCGCGAAGTCCGGGCTCTCCCAGCTCGGTCATTACGCCGGTCTCGGTGGGGACGTCGGTCGACACCTAGCTCCTACGCGAGGCGGATTCTCGGGTCCAGGACGGCATAGACGATGTCGGCGAGCAGGTTTCCGACCACCACCGCCACGCCGACAAACAACGTGAAGCCCATGAGCACCGGGAAGTCGTGCTGGGTGGCGGCGTTGAAGAACAGCAGGCCCATACCCGGGTAGTTGAAGACGGTCTCCACGATGATCGCACCGCCGACCACGCCGGGCAGTGTGAGGCCGAGCAGCGTGACGACGGGGATCAAGCTGTTGCGGAGGAGATGGCGCCACAGGATGCCGTACCACGGCACGCCCTTGGCTCGCGCCGTGCGGATGTAGTCCTGGGCGAGGTTATCGATGGCCGAGGAGCGCACGAACTGTGTGTAGCCGGCGACGGATCCGCCCGCGAGGGTGAGCACCGGCAGGACGAGCCCCGCTGGGTGAGCCAGGATCGCTGTGGGGGTCGTGAACTGGGGCGCCTCGGCCGGGAAGATGTGAAAGGAGATGGCGAAGATAGCCAGCAGGATGAAGCCGATGAAGAAGTACGGCATCGCGTAGAGGATGAAGGCCCCTCCCTGGAGGGCAAAGTCTCCGAACCCGTTGCGCTTGTTCCCCTGGTACAGGCCGATCGGGATGCCAGCCAACAGGCAGAGAATGTTGGAGAACCCGAGAAGGATGACGTCTTTGGGCAGCGCCTGGCCGACGAGGCTGACGACGGACTGGCCCTGCACGAAGGAGTACCCGAGGTCGCCGTGCAGCAGGTTCTTGACGTAGGTAAAGAATTGCTCGGGCAGGGGCAGGTCGAGCCCGTTGACCTTGTTGAAGTGGGCGATCGCCGGGGCCGTGGCCCGGACCCCGAGAGCCGCTCTGGCGGGACTGCCAGGCTCCAGGTGGATGAGGATGAAGGTCACCACCATGACGCCGACGATCACCACGATGGCCTGACCGCTGCGGCGGACGAGGAAGGTGATCACCCTAGGGCGTCATCCTGCTCAACCGCCGATGGGCGCCGGAGGGCCACCCGGCGCCACGGGCCCCTAGCCACTGTTCGCCACTGTCATGTTCGGCCCTTGTCGTTCGATCGATCGACTGATACCGTACCGATCGTCGTGGCGGATCGTAGGCCGGAAGGCTCGCAGGTTCGGCAAGGGAGGACAACATGAGGGCGTTCCGCAGGTGGTCGTCAGGCGTGGCCGCCGTGGCTACCGCCGCCGTCCTGCTCGCCGCCTGCTCGGGCGGGACGAACGGGACGAACAACACGACCGGGACCGGCTCCCCGGGCGGCACCACCGTCAGGCACGGAGGCGTGGCCACTTACGCCGAGGAGCCCGGCAGCAAGCCGAACTTCATCTCGCCTCTCCAGACCGCCCAGTTCCTAACGGTGTACAACATCGAGGGCTTCTCGAATCTGATGTGGCCACCCCTTATCTACATCGGTGAAGACGGAAAGGCCGTCATCAACAAGACGAAGAGCCTCTTTCAATCCATCAAATACTCAGATGGCGACCGTGTCGTCACCGTTCAGCTCAAGAATTGGAAGTGGTCTGACGGCACTCCGATAAGTAGTCGCGATGTACAGTTTTTCTTCAATCTTGTCAAGGCCAACAAGGAGAGCTGGGGAAACTACAGCCAGGGCCTCTTTCCCGACAATGTCGCCAAGTTCGTCATCAAGGGTCCGCGAACTTTTGCCTTGGACCTGACCGGGCCATACAACCCGACTTACTATACCTATGACCAGTTGACCGAGGTGGTCCCAATGCCCCAGCACGCCTGGGACAAGATCTCGCTCAACGGTAAGGTCGGTAACTACGACATGACCAAGGCGGGCGCCGTGAAGGTCTGGAACATGCTCTACAACTATGGGCGGGACCTCCAGACATTCGCCACCAATCCCCTGTGGAAGATCGTGGACGGGCCGTGGACTCTACAGTCTTACGAGACAAATGGCCAGGCCACCTTTGTACCCAACAAGCATTACTCAGGGCCGGACAAAGCCAAGCTCTCCCAGTTCGAAGAGCTTCCATTCACGAGCGAGGACTCGGAGTTCAACGTGCTGCTCTCGGGCTCTACTCTTGACGTCGGCTACGTACCTCTGGTGGACATAAAGCGGGCCGAGGCTCAGCTGACACAGCTTGGCTACAAGCTCTCCCCCTTTTACGACCTGTACATCGACTTCGCCATCCCCAATCTCACCCAACCCCAGGTGGGAGCCCTGTTACGCCAACTTTACATCCGACAGGCGATGCAGGAGCTGATCCCGCAGAGCCAGATGATAAAGGATATCTTCGACGGCTACGGGGCCGTCGGCGCCGGGCCGGTCCCGACCAAGCCACCCAGCCCGTACGTGTCCCCCCTGGAGCGAAGCGGCGGCGCGTACCCGTACAGCCCGGCCAAGGCCAGGGCACTGCTCCAACAGCACGGCTGGAAGGTGGTCACGGGAGGGACGGACACCTGCGTCCACGCGGGGACCGGAACAGATGAGTGCGGTGCGGGGATCAGCGCTGGCACGAAGCTGGCCGTCAGCATGCTCTACACCTCTGGCTCGACGGCGACCGACCTCGAGTACCAGGACGTCAAGTCCTCCATGGCGGCCGACGGGATCTCGATCCAGCTCAAGTCGGAGCCGTTCAACACCGTCGTCGGGATCGTCAACCCGTGCAACCCCGCCAAGCCGAGCTCGGCGGTGTGCGGATGGGATCTGGGTGACTACGGAGGATGGGTCTACAGCCCGCTTCCGATAGGGCTTCTCCTGTTCACGACCGGAGCGGTCGACAACTCGGGAAGCTTCTCCGATCCAAAGGTGGACCGGTTGATCCAGGCGGCCACCCGTTCAGGCTCCTCGAGCGTCTTTTTCAAGTACGAGGACTACGTGGCCAGGCAGCTGCCGTTCCTGTGGATGCCCGAGACCGCCGGCATCGTCGCCTACAAGTCCGACCTGCACGGTCCTGCCCCGGTCAACCCACTGAGCAGCCCGAACGCGCAAGATTACTACTACACCAAGTAATCGCTGACCGGTAGGCAGATGACCCCGGAGGACATCCGCCAAGAGATCGTCATCGATGCCCTCGACCTGTCGCCTGACGGAGAGCTGGTGGCGTACAGCCGGCGGTCGATCGAGGACGACGAGTACCGCACAGATCTTTGGGCCGTGCCCTTCGGGGGTGGGGAGCCGCGCCGCCTGACCACCGGTCCGGGCGCTGACACCAAGCCACGGTTCTCGCCGACCGGCAGGATGCTCGCCTTCCTCTCGGACAGGGAGAACGAGACCGCGCAGCTCTACGTGCTCCCCATGGACGGGGGCGAGGCGGCGCGCCTGACGAGCTTTCCCCGTGGCGTCACGGATCTCTGCTGGTTGCCCTCCGAAGCGGGGCTGGCGGTGCTGGCCCATGACGACCTGTCACCGTGGTGCAGCGGGGAGCGCGACCTTCCGGGCGGTCCGGCGACTCAGGCCTCGGCGTGCGGTCCGGCGGCTCAGGCCTCGGCGGGCGGGCCGGTAAGGGGCCAGGACCGCCAGCCGACGGCCCGGTTCCCCGGTCGGCTCGGATGGCGCGAGGACGGCAAGGGGCTGCTTGAACATCCCACCCATGTGCATCTGGTCACATTTGGCGGCGAGGCTCGGCGCCTGACCTCGGGCCCATGGTTCGCCAGCTGCCTTCGAGTAAGCCCCGACGGCGACCGCGTCGCTTTCCTCTGCGATCGCAGGCCCGAGGCGGACTTGCATCCGATGCCCCAGGTTCACGCCGTGGCAGTCGAGGGCGGTGAGCCCTTTCTGCTGACCGACCTCCCTGGCCCGGTCTCACGGTTCTCCTTCGACGCCGACGGCGCTGTCTGCTGCCTCGCCCACGGCAGCCCCATGCCCACCGACGACGACCCACCCGTGCTCTACCGGGTCGCCGAGGCAGGCCGGCGGCACAGCGCTGGGCCGGTCGCGAGCGAGGTGCGGCCTTTGACCGCCGGCCTCGACCGCTTCGTGGACGAGGAGGCCGACCTCCGCGACGAGCGGGCATTTCTGCTGGCGGACAGGGGCCGGGTCCTTCCCTGCCAAGTGCTCGAGAGCAAGGTGGAGCCGCTCGTCGAACCTGAGCTGCTTCCGGTCGCCGAGCAGGTGGTCGTGGCCGGCGGTCGGGCAGCAGCAGTCATGACCCTCGGCCGGACGACCCCGACCCCAGACGTGTACGCCCTGGACCGGGCCGGTCCGAGGCCTCTCACCTCGGCGGGGCGATCATGGCTTCCCGCCGTAGCCGTGACGGCAGGCGAGTTGCAGGTCGACGCGCCCGGCGGGGCTGTTCAGACCTTCGTGTTCTCCCCGCAGCAGCCGGCAGACAGGCCGCTCGCAACGGTGCTGGTCATCCACGGCGGGCCGACATGGGCCTGGCCGCTCGCCCCCGACCTGGACACTCTCATGCTGGTCTCGGCCGGCTACCGGGTCGTGCGACCCAACATCAGGGGATCGTACGACCGTGGCACCGAGTGGGTTCGGGCGCTGGTCGGTCACTGGGGGGAGGTGGACGCAGAGGACTGCCATGCCGTCCTCGACCACCTGGTGGAGTCCGGGCTGAGCGACCCAGCACGCCTTGGCTGTCTCGGCAACTCCTACGGCGGGTTCCTCACCAATTGGCTGGTCAGCACCTGCGATCGGTTCGCGGCGGCGGTGTCCCAGAACGGCGTCACGAACCAGGTGTCGGCCTTCGGCAATTCCGACTGCGGCCCGCAGTACGACGTCGGCGCCCGGCTGGGGGATGCGACGAGCCCCGAAGGCGTGGCCCGGCTCTGGCAGCGCTCGCCCCTCTCGCAGGCGGCCAACGTCCACACGCCGTTGCTCATACTGCAGGCCGAGGACGATCTCAGATGCCCGCCTGCCGACGCCGAGCAGCTCTTCGTGACCCTTAGATGGCTGCAGCGCCCGGTTCAGTACGTTCTCTACCCGGGCTCGAGCCACGGCTTTGCCCACGACGGTCGGCCGGACCGCAGGGTGGACCGGGCAAGGCGCTATCTGGCTTGGTTCGCCCAGCACATGGCACCCTGAAGACACCACCCGGGCGTGAGGCAAAGCCCTCCCGCCCCCAGCACGAACGGAGCTTGGTGGAGGTATGCGACAGTTAAGCGAGAGGGCGCTCAAGGACGAGGTCGTGGGCTTGGCCCGGGACCTGTTGCGTGTTGACACCTCCAATCCTCCGGGGGGCGAGACGCCGGCCGCCCTGGTGCTTCGGGACTACCTGACGGCAGCTGGAATCACCGTCGAGCTTGTGGCCCGCCGGCCCGAACGGGCCAACCTGATCGCGAGGCTCTCGGGCAGCGGCGGCGGGCCGTCGCTCGCCCTTATGGGTCACACCGACGTGGTGCCGGCTGGCGACCCGGCGGGCTGGACCCGGGGCCCGTTCTCCGGGGACATAGACGACGACGGTTATCTTTGGGGCCGCGGTGCTCTAGACATGAAGAACGAGGTCGCAAGCCGGGCCGTCGCCCTGGCCGTGTTGGCACGCTCGGGCTTCAGGCCGAAGGGCGACATCGTCTTCATCGCCCAGGCAGACGAGGAGGACGGAACCGAGCAGGTTGGCCTCGCCTGGCTGCGCCATGAGCGACCAGACCTCGCCTGCGACTACGCGCTCGACGAGGGCGGCGGCCGTCGAATGCAGCTCGCCGACGGCCGCGTCGTCGTCACCTTGGACGTGGGATCGAAGGCGACCCTTCCGGTGCTCCTGACCGCGCTCGGCAGGGGTGGCCATGCCTCTGTGCCTCCGGACGACAGCGCCGTACTGCGCCTGGCCATCCTGATCGACCGCCTGGGGCGGTACCGTCCCGGCGCCGTCCTCACGCCGGAGAACCGTCGCATGCTGGAGCTCCTCGTCGGCCCGCTCAACGGCGAGCTGGATCCAGCTCTGGCTCGAGCCAGGGCGCTGCATCCGTGGCTCGGCGGGACCCTCGACGCCCGGCTTCGCACCACGATCGCCCCGACCCGGCTGTGGGGGGCGCCGGCTCGCAACGTCGTGCCTTCGCGCGCGAGCGTCGAGTGCGACTGTCGGGTTCTTCCGGGCTGGACCCAGGCCCTTCTGACCGAGCAGATGCAAGAGGCGCTCGGAGACGACATCCCCTACGAGCTCGAATTCCTCGAGCCCCCTACTGGGGGCACGTCCTCGCCGACCGACACTCCTCTGTACGGCATATGCCAGCAATTCCTCGATCACCACGATCCAGGAACCGTCCTGCTTCCGACGATCGGCACAGGGTTCACCGACTCTCACTTCATGCGTGAGAGCTTTGGCACCGTCGCCTACGGCATCTGTCCCTTACGCCACAGTGACGAGAGCGTCCACAAGACCGAGCATGCAGAGAACGAGCGCATACATGTCGACGACCTGCTCTACGGGACGCAATTCCACCTATACGTGACCGAGCACCTCACCGGGGCGGTCTGAGGCCACCCGGGGCTCGGGGCCCAGGCCGGCTTCGCCGACGGCTGCCCCATTAGGCTCGACTGCGTGCTCTGTGATGTCAGTCGGCTTGCGCCCTCCAAAGGGCGCAAGTGCTGGCTCGACGTGAGTTGAGCGGCGGATCCGGCGCGCCGGCGGCGGCCGGCGATCGGCGGCTGCGCTTGCTCGAGGGCGCCTATGAGTGCATCCGGCAGAGGGGGATCGGCGCGACGTCACTCGAGGACGTGGCCGAGGCTGCGGGTGTTTCCCGGGCGACCCTTTACCGCTGCTTCCCCGGCGGCCGCGACGAGCTGATGGCGGCGGTCATCGACTGGCAGACCCTCACCTTCTTCGAGCGGCTCGCCGAGGCGGTCGCCGGCTCGGAGGACCTCGAGTCCTTGCTGGTCGACGGAATCCTCGCAGCCCACAGGGCGATCGAGGACCACGACGTGCTCCAGATGCTCCTCGGCAGCGAACCGGAGCTCCTCACTCCACAGCTCACCTTCGAGGCTCCCTTGCTCCTTGTTCTCGTCAGGTCCTTCCTCCTCGACCGGCTCGACCGCGCCGAGATCCGTCCCGAGCTCGAAGCCGAGGAGGCGGCCGACTACCTGGCGCGGATGGTGCTCTCGTTCATCTCGTCGCCCGGCGGGTGGGACTTCGACGATCGCGACCAAGTCGCCCTTCTGGTAAAGAGCCAGATGCTTGCCGGGGTCAAGCCGTCATCAGCCGACCGGGGTGAAGCCGTCGCCCGGGCCAGAGGCACTAGACGATGAGACAAATATCGCACTATTGTTTCAGGAGTGGCTTCGGCGATGCTCCTGGCCGATGTGGCGGAGGAGGCCGCAGCCCGTGCCTCGGGTGGCGCCGCTCCCCGCATCGGGACGCCGACTCCTCGCCGGGCCCGGCCTGATGCCAGGACGAGAGCCCTCGACGGCGCGCTTGCCTGCGTGGCCCGCTTCGGCGTGTCGAAGACGACTGTCGACGACGTCGCCCGCCGCGCCGGGCTCAGCAGAGCGACGCTCTACCGGCTCTTCCCGGGAGGCCGTAACGAGCTGTTGGCCGCGATGGCACAGCGAGAGATCGCCCGAGCTCTGGCCGCGCTCGCGACCCGCCTCGACCAAGCCCCTTCGCTCCGCGACCGTCTTCTGATCACACTCGTCGTCTCGAGCGAGCTCATCTGTGGCCACGAAGCCCTTGCTACTGCGGTGAGCGAGGATGCCGGGTCCGTGCTGCCGTACCTTTCCTTCTCAGGTCTCGACAAGGTGCTGGCGGTCTCCGCAGCCTTCCTCGCGCCCCAGCTCACGGGCGAGCTCTCGAACCCCGACGCCAGCCGGGTCGGCGAGTGGGTCGGGCGGCTCGTGCTCTCGCACGTTGTGTGCCCTGC
>JBOGHY010000049.1:0-3651 GCA_050742375.1 Acidimicrobiales bacterium
CCCCTCGGGCCATCGCACGGACAGCCTGCACACCAGACCGGCCGTACCCTCGGCGAGCTCGACGATCTCGGCCTCCACGCCCTCAGACATGAGGCGGCCGTAGGTCTGTAGGACCTCGGCCCGGCTGTGGCAGGCGCGAGGGAAGTCGCCTTCGCCCCACCGCACATCGTCGGCGAGCAGCACTTCGAAAGCCCCCAGATCCCTGTTCGCGTACGCCGCCTGCAACCGAGCGGCGAGGCTCTCGCTCCGCGGTGTCGTCGTCACGGCCACATCCTCGCATCCCGGACCTCGGTACCGTGTTGGCCCTGTGTGCAGGCTCCTCACCGTCGGCCACGGGACGCTTCCGGCCGAGAAGTTCGCCGCCCTTCTCGCCGGCCCTCAGGTGCAGCTGCTCGTCGACGTGAGGAGCGTGCCGGCGAGCCGCCGCCATCCGCACTTCGCCCGCGCCGAGCTCGGCTCGTGGCTCCCCGAGGCGGGCGTCGCCTACCGATGGGAGCAGGCGCTGGGCGGCTTTCGCCGGGCTCGCGCCGACTCGCCCAACGTCGCGCTCGTTCATCCCTCGTTCCGCGGCTACGCCGACTGGATGGACGGCGAAGCCTTCGTCGCCGCCCTGTCGGGCGTGCTGGGCGAGGCAGCCTCGGCAAGGACGACCGTGATGTGCTCGGAGTCGCTCTGGTGGCGATGCCATCGTCGCCTCATAGCCGATGCCGCCGTCCTGTTGCACGACGCCGAGGTGGACCATCTCTTCCACGACGGACGCCTCTCGCCCCACCGGCTCACCTCCGGAGTGCGGGTGGAGGGCGCCCGCCTCGTCTACGACATAGTCGCGGGCGAGAGCCCGTCCTCCTGACCGAGACGGTGCGCCATCGGCCGTCCGTGGCGTCGCCGTTCGGCGAGCCTCGTCGGGCCCTGGCCGCCTCTCGATCATCGGATCCATATATTCGATCATTCGATCCGGGGGCGAAAGCGAGGTACACCGATGGGCGGCAACGACTGCTTCGTCATAGTAGGAGCGAGCCTCGCCGGCGCGAAGGCAGCCGAGACGCTTCGGGTCGAGGGCTTCGACGGCCGGATAGTGCTCGTGGGCGACGAGGAGGCCCGCCCCTACGAGCGGCCTCCGCTCTCGAAGGGCTACCTGCGCGGCGAGCAGGGTTTCGACGACGCCGCCGTCCACGTCTCCGGCTACTACGCCGACAACGACATCGAGCTGCGCACCTCGACCGCCGTCTCGTCGATCGACCCGGTCGCCTCTAGGGTCACGCTCGACTCGTCGGAGGAGCTCTCTTACGACAAGCTGCTCCTTGCCACCGGGGCCGCCCCCCGGCGCCTCAAGGTACCGGGGTCCGAGCTCGGCGGCATTCTCTACCTGCGGTCGGTCGGCGACTCGGACGCCTTGAGGGAGGCCATCAAGGTCTCCGGGCGGGTGGTCGTCATCGGTGCCGGCTGGATCGGCTCCGAGGTGGCCGCCTCGGCCCGCCAGCTCGGCGCCGATGTGGCCCTCGTGGAGCTGGACTCGGTTCCCCTACAGCGTGTCCTCGGGCCCAAGGTCGGTGCCGTCTACCGGGACCTGCACGCCGCACAGGGTGTCGAGCTCCACTTCGGAGTCGGACTCGAGTCGCTCGAGGGCTCGACGGGCGTCGAGCGGGTTCTCCTCACCGACGGCACCGCGATCGAGGCAGATCTCGTGGTGGTCGGGATCGGCGTCGCGCCGAGAGCCGAGCTCGCCGAAGCGGCGGCCCTCGAGGTGTCCAACGGCGTCGTCACCGACGAGCACCTCGCGTCGAGCGCCCCGGCGATCTACGCCGCAGGCGACGTGGCGAACGCCTACCACCCCCGCTACGGCGCACGCATCCGCCTCGAGCACTGGTCGTCAGCGCTCAACCAGGGCCCGGTGGCGGCGAAGAACATGCTGGGCCACGTCACCCCCTACGAGAAGCTGCCCTATTTCTTCTCCGATCAGTACGACCTCGGCATGGAGTACCGCGGCTACGCGACCGGCTCCGACGAGGTGGTCTTCAGGGGAGACCCGACCGGCGGGGAGTTCATAGCCTTCTGGCTGCGAGACGACCGGGTGCTGGCGGCGATGAACGCCAACATCTGGGACGCCGGCGACGCCATAGAAGGCCTGCTCAGCGCTGGGCGGGTCGTAGACCCGGCTCGCCTGGCGGACCCCGACGAGAGCCTGGCCGAGCTCGCCTCGAGCGAAGCGAGCAAGTCCTGAGAAGCCATGGGCTCGACGGTCCTGAACCTGACCTTCCACTGCGTCGTCGCTGCGTCAGGGCTCGGTTCTGGGCCGGTGTCACGGGTGGGCCGGCGCCGGCCCTCCGAGCCGGTCGAGGAGCCAGTTGATCACCTGGGCCTCCATGTGGGCACGCTCGTCCTGGCGGCGGGGGAGGTGCCGCTCGGACGGATAGAGGAGAAGGCGCACCTCTTTTCCCTCCCGGGCGAGGTGGCTCAGCAGGCGGGCGGTGTGGCGGAAGTGCACGTTCTCGTCGATGAGCCCGTGAACGACGAGAAGCTCTCCCTCGATCTCTCCGGCATGGGCGAGGACGCTCGACGCCTCGTAGCCGGAGGGATTGCCCGAGGGGGTACCCATGTAGCGCTCGGTGTAGTGGGTGTCGTAGCCGTCCCAATGCGTCACGGGCGCCCCGGCGACGGCCGCCTTGAAGACGTCGCCGGCGCGGGCGAGGCACATGAGGGCCATGTAGCCGCCGTAGCTCCATCCAAAGATGCCCACCCGCTCCGGGTCGGCGATGCCCCGCTCGACGGCGTAGCGGACGCCGGCGAGCTGGTCGGCCACCTCGACGTGGCCGGTCAGTCCGCGCAAAGGCGCCTCGAAGGCCACCCCTCGACGCCACGAGCCCCTGTTGTCCACGCTCAGCACCGTGCAGCCGAGGCGCCGCAGCGCCTGTGCACGCAGCGCGACGGTCGCCCGCCAGTCGTCGAGCACGATCTGGTGGTGTGGGCCTCCGTAGACCTGGACGACGAGCGGCGGGGGGTCGCCGAGGGGGCGGCCGGTGGGCTCGTAGACGAGGCCGTAGAGCTCCGTGCCGTCGTCGGCGCCGAGCGTGACTATCTCGGGCGGCTCGAGGCCGAGCTCGTCGATGCGGGGGTCGCGCCCAGTGTGCAGGCGACAGAGAACCGACCCGTCGCCGAGCGAGCGGATCGAGACAGACGGCGGCTCGGCTAGGCAGGAGTGCCGGTCGGCGAAGAGCCCGCCCCGCTCGGACACGACGACGTCGTGGATACCCGTCTCGCTGGTGATGCGCCGGGGCGATCCTCCCGAGAGCGCCACGGCGTAAAGGTGCCTTTCCGTCGGCGAGGGTGCCGCCGCCGTGTAGTACACGAGGCCCGCGCTCTCGTCGACGGCCTCGAGGCGGTCGACGGCGAAGGTGCCCTCGGTGAGCACCCGCAGCAGCGAGCCGTCGCCGTCCCGCAGCTCGAGGTGTCGGAACCCGCTCCTTTCCGAGCTCCACACGAAAGCGAAAGCCCCTCCCCCCGCGACTCCCGCCCCGAGCGGCCGGCAATCGTCGTGCAGGTTGACCCAGACCTCGTGCTCCTCGCGGTGCAAAAGCGTCCGCGTCCCCGTCGTCGTGTCGAAGCAGACGAGGTCAAGGCGGTGCTGGTCGCGCGACTCGATCTCGGCGAGGA
>JBOGHY010000050.1:0-9030 GCA_050742375.1 Acidimicrobiales bacterium
TGGTAATGGGCTGCGGCAGCTCGAAAAGCATCTTGGGCTGCCCGAGCCTTGTCCGAGAGATGACGACGCTCCATGGCAGTGGGAGCTTAGAGGCCGAGGCGCTTACGAGGACGCTGCCCGAGCAACCAGCTCCGCAAAGGCTCGGGCACGGCTCCATCATGGAGGCGTGGCGGCCTCACGAAAAGGAACGTCAGCCTGCTCGAACAGGTTCCCCTGGCATGAGCCTCCGGGCGGCGACCTCACAGGATGCCTCGTCGATCTCGATGCCGACCGCCCGGCGACCGAGCTGCTTGGCGGCGACGAGGGTGGTGCCCGAGCCAGAGAACGGGTCCAGAACGAGCGAGTCGGAAGGCGCCGCCTCGACCAGGGTCGTCGTGAGCTGGAGCGGCTTGGCAAGACGGTGCTGGCGCTCGGTGTCGCGTGCGACCGAAGTCGTGACGGCACCCGGCAGGTAGACGTCGTGGTATCTCGTATGGCGCCCGAGAACCCCAGCAGACGAACTCGGACTCGGAACGGAAGCCGCCTCGGCGCGGCCGGTCCGACGCAAGACAGCTCTCGGGCGTTTGGCCGGTTCGAGGGGTCGCGCCGGCGCAGAGCCGTGGTCGGCTCGAAGCAAGGCGTGCGGGGCAGAGACGACGTCAGAAGGCGTCAAGGCGGCGGATGCAGGTTCCGAGCCAGGGGTTCCAGGCCTGGACGCGCCAGCGCACGGCGTGGGCGGTCATCGCGATCTGACAGGGGATGTCGACGAAGGCGCCCCGGTAGGTCTTGAGCTCCATGGTGAGCAGTCGACGGCGCTGTGCCTCGTGCTGCTCTTTCCAGCGCGGAGTGACGGGCACGAGTAGCGCGCACCAGGTCTTCAGGTTCTCCCTGTTCCTCGGTGGACTTAATAATCAGTCTGGCGAGTGCTGAGAGCGCCGCCCTCCCACGTCTCCTGTGCCTCTCCCAAGACCTCGTGGCACAAGTCATGGAAACCCACGGACGCTGCTTGATTCCGAGGCCGCCTTCTCAACCGGATTCGGAGGTCGTCCTCTCACGCAGCTCAGTAAGGTGTGTTACCGGATCCCCCACCGCCGCTAAACGGCCCTCGCCCTCCACCGCCGCTAAACGGCCCTCGCCCTCCACCGCCGCGAAGCCGGCGTCTCGCCGTCACCCCGAGAACCAGCACGACAGGAACGACGATGTAATACCACGGGGCGGTGGAATGAGTCGCGGCGACTACGGCGGCGATCATGAGCACTTCCTCTCATTGTCGATACGACACACTCTCGCGCCAAGGGTTGCCTAGGCCGAACAATGCCCAACGGTAGCCCAACACTGCACCACCGATCGGAGGGATCTGGCGTTTGCCGAGTTCATCGAAGGCGAGCCGATCGCGCGCCCATAACTCCTCGGCTGAGAGCATGGGCGGCAAGTCGATCCTGCGGGCGGTAAAACGCAGAATCAACGACCGGCTCTACGCCTGGTGGCCGACAGGAGGCGACCAGAAATGGGCCCGGGCGGGCAACCGGGGAACGACTCTGTCTCCAGTGTGACTGGCTCACACCCCGAGCGCCGGCTCTTCGGACCGGCCACTCCCGGACCCGCACCCAGCCTAAGAGGCAAAGCCAGGCCGGTTACGAGGAAACGAGCGGAATCGGCTGGCGCCCGGCGAAAGGCCCCTTGACACAAAGAGGACTCGTATTCGATTCCTTCGCAACGAAGATTTCGCTGGCAACGCGTAACGGGTGTTCGGTGACTCTTGCAAGAGTGAGCAGCAGCGCCGCGTGGGATGCGAAGACTGGTCCCCCAAGCCGGCGTTCTGACCGCCCCGTGGCGATCCAGCGAGGTGATGTTCGGGGACGTTAGGGTTTCGATTGATGGTACACGCCTCATACACGTGTCGTGTATACTACGTGTATGAGTCGAGTTCGGACCAACATCGAGATAGAGGACACCTACCTCCAAGTTGTCATGGACCGCTACGGTCTCCACACCAAGACGGAGGCTGTTGACCTTGCCCTCCGCCACCTCGCGGGCCAGCCAATGAGCCGTGAGGAAGCCCTCGCGATGCGCGGGGTGCGCGCCATCGGCAAGGTGCCGGCTGACACCGGTCCCGCTCGCGTCCGATGATCCTGGCCGACACGTCGGCATGGGTCGAGTACGACCGGGCCACGGGGAGCCCGGTAGACGAGCGAGTGTCAGAGCTCATCGCTGATGACGGCCCACTTGCGACGACCGAGCTGGTGATGATGGAGGTCATGGCAGGGGCCAGGACAGACGGCCGGGAAGAGGACTTGCGCAGGTTGCTCTTGCGATTCCATCTGCTCCCGTTCGACGCGGCTGCGGACTTCCAGGCAGCGGCGCGTATCTACCGCCTGTGCCGGCGAGTCGGATTCACGCCGCGAGGCCTGCTCGACTGCATGATCGCGTCGGTCGCGCGCCGGAACCGTGCCACGTTGCTCGCCCACGACGCTGACCTCACGCGAGTGGGAAAGGTCGTCGGCATCGCAATGGACCCCGCTTCTCTCACCCTCGGAGTGTGACCTCGTCTCGGCGGTAGGGGCCCCCGGTCGCCCCCACCGACTCCGTGGTTAGAGGACGCGCGTCACGCGTCCAGCCATCGACCGTCGCGCATGATGGTCCTTCCCTTGAGCTCGGGAACGCTTCTCCACGCCTGGGCGACTTGGGGTACGGCGACCAGAAACGAGTGCTCGATCTCCTCCACCCGAGGGTCCCATCCAACTCGCCCGCGAAAGGACTCCGCAATGTCGGCGTCAGCCTGCGGGCAGGGGACCACGTCCGTCGCCGCTTCGAACACCGTGACGTCTCGAGTCGGGCCGAGAGCGAGTCGGACAACACCAGCAGCCGACGCGTTCCGTGCCGTCGGTGAGTGGCTAGGGGTTGCCAGGATTATTCGAGTCCCGTCCCAGCCGAACGAAAGCGGGACCAGATGGGGCACGCCGTCGTTGGCCGTCGCCACCCAGATGTCGGCGTCAGTCTCCAGGCGAGCCATCGTGTCGGCTCGGCGCTGGGTCCTGGTACGGACTTCATTTGACATCGTGCAGAGCCTCGCACTAGTCGAGCCAAGACGTTGCAACTACGGTCTCTGCGTAGGTCATCTCGCCATAAGCCAGTGACGCATCTGGTCGGGCGCAGTGCGAAAGTCATCCGTGAGCATCTGGAATCCGCATGACAGGTGCAACGAGTGCGCCGGTTGCGCATCTGGGTGACAGCTGAGCACCACACTGGTCACCTCCGGGCCAATCGAGCGAGTCTTCAGTAAGGAACTGTCCGGCACCTTGGCGTTGGTGCCGAGGCAAAACAGCAACGTGGACGACTTCGCGGATCACAGGCTCCAAGCACTGTGCAGACCCGTCGAGCCGCCAAGCGCACGTAAAGCTCTCCGCTCGGCGTTCTGTCTCCTCATGTATCGGCGAATCGTATGGCGTACTGTCAGCGTTCTGTATGATCGCGGAGTGCTGTTGCGACGGGCAATCGAGGCGCGCTACCGGGAGACGGTAGCCAGCCGGCGTGTCACTGTCGTCACGGGTCCACGCCAGTCGGGCAAGACCACCCTCGTCTCGAACCAGCTGGCGGGCGGGTCGCTGCGCAGTCTCGACGACCAAGGCATGCTCGACGCAGCACGCACCGACCCGACGGGGTTCGTCTCCACAGGAGCCAGGCCGCTCGTAATCGACGAGGTCCAGCGGGGCGGAGAACCACTGGTACGCGCCATCAAGGCAGCGGTCGACAGAGACCCGGCGCCGGGCCAGTTCGTGCTCACCGGCTCGTCGAACTTCCTCACCGTCCCGACCATCTCGGAGTCACTCGCCGGGCGGGCGGCCTTCCTCGAGGTGTGGCCCTTCACCCAAGGTGAGCTCGCGGGTCGGAACGACTCGTTCGTCGACGCGGTGATCGCCGGAGCTGAGTCCCTCGCCGGCTACCGGCAGTCGGGTCTGCAACGACGTGATGTCTACGAGCGGCTGTGCACCGGTGGCTACCCAGAGGTGCAGCGGCTCGTCTCTCGCCAGCGTCCTGCCTGGTTCCGCGACTACGTCCGCACCACCATCGAACGTGACGTTGTCGAGATGTCGGGGATCCGCAAGGTGGCGGAGATGGGCCAACTGCTCCGGTTGTTCGCGGCCCGTACCGGCTGCGAACTGGTCATGCAGAGCGTCATCGAAGACTCCGCGCTCGAGCGCCAAGCCGTCTACGATCACCGCGCCTGGCTCGAGACCATCCACCTCGTCGCCACCGTACCCGCCTGGTCCCGCAACCTGACCCGCCGGGTCAAGCGGCGGCCAAAGGTGTTCCTCACTGACCCAGGCCTCGCAGCCTGGCTGCTCGGCAAGACGCCAACGGCCCTCGAGGAGCCGACCGAGCCGTCGACGGGCCAGCTCGTCGAGACCTTCGTGTTCGCCGAGCTGCATCGCCAGCTCACCTGGGCCAATGTCGAAGCGACGATGTTCCACTGGCGAGACCGGGCGGGTGCCGAGGTCGACCTCGTGCTCGAGGCCACTGACGGCCGGGTCGTGGGTATCGAGGTGAAGGCCGCGCAGACTCCGAGAGCCGACTGGTTCCGCTGGCTGGCGGGGATGCGCGACGCCCTCGGGGAGCCTTTCGTGGCAGGTGTAGCCCTCTACATGGGCGACACGGTGCTCCCCTTCGGCGACCGGTTGCTGGCCCTCCCGATCAGCGCCCTCTGGGAGCTGTGACCGGCCGCCCAACCGAACTGCACGGGCCAGTCTGCCGGCACCGTGATCAGAGACGCGGGCTACGGCTGTCATGATGCGCAACCGTGGACCGGGACAAGGTTGTGTTCCTCTTCGGCGAGCTGCCCCTCGGCGCGGATCCCGACGACCAGGAGACGCGGCATCGGCTCGTTCGGGAGCCCTTGGCCGACGATGACCTGAGCGTGGTGGACGCGTTCGTCGCCGCCGCCCACGAGCACATCGCCGACGAGATCGCCAGCGACGACCCCCCTGAGGTGTGGCAGGCGGCGCGCCGGATGCTCGAGGCGGGGCTCAGGCGCGAGGTCGTAATGGCGAACCTCTTCCTGGCTAGGAACACGGCGCTCAGGCGGGCGCTGCGTGAGACGGTGCCGCTCGACCGTGCCGTCTATGTCGCGGCGTTGGCGAGGCTGCCGCTCGTCTCGCCCCGCGACGCCCTCTCGAGGATCGTGGCCGTTGCGAGGGACCACCGGAGCCTGCCATCGGGCGAACTCGTCGCGGAGGTGGTCGCCCGACTGGCGAGCCTGCAACCCGCGTCGGGTCCTGCCACGGCGGAGGACGACCGTGAGATGCTCGACGACTACGTCGACCAGGCGCTCGATACGCTCCTCAACCACGGAGACGGCCCGCTCCTCATGCTCTTCCCGGACCTGGTCGTGGACATGCCGTCGCTCCTCCACGGGGCTGTGCTCTCTCACCGCCTTACGGCGCGGGAGGCGGAGCACGGGGAGATCGCGGTCGAGCCCGACCTCGCGCCTTTGTATCGACTGCCGCCCCCGGTACGGCTAGCGACCGGAGGAGAAGTGACCTTCGACGTCGATCCGTATGCCGGCGATGTCATCGTGTTCCCGGAGGGCGTCCTGGACGACATCAATGCGGGCACGGCCTTGGGTATCAGGGTCGAGCTCGTCCGCGTCGAGGGCGGTGATGCCTGCATCCTCTCGCTCGAGATGCTCGAAACGTGCCCGCCACCTCGGCCGGAGGCCGCTGCAGCAGCGCGAACCGCCTACGACCGCGAGGTCGCCGAGCCGTGGCTACCGGTCGAGGGCAGCGACATCGTCGCCTTCATGTTGCTCTCCCATCCGGGCGTCTTCTCGGAGCCGACCGCGCCGCTGCCGGAGCTGTTCGCGGCGGCAGGCCTCGAACGGCGCGGGAGCGAGTACGCCCACGAGGAGTCGGTCTGGCGCGAGCAGCGCCGGGCCAGGCGGATCCACGCCCTCTCGTCCCGGCTCGACGATCGGGCACACGCCCGGCTCGCGTTTGAGGTCCTCGAGGTGTTCGACGGGCCGGCGGCGGTCGAGAAGCGACGGAAGGCGCTCTCCGCGCTACGCGAGCCGGAGGTGCTGTCGGCGGTCGCCGACGAGCTTCTCGACGGCCGCGATGCGCCCGAGCTCGATGACGTGACCGAGGTTGCCGAGGAGCTGCTCGTGGCCGCGCGGCAACCTCGCGAGGCCGCGCCGGCGCGGTTCCTGCTCGCCCTCGCAGAGGAGCGGCGTGTCGATCCCATCGCTGCCCAGGCGCACCTCGAGCTCGCGCTCGACGCCGATCCGTCCTGGCCACCTGTCATCGACCGTCTCGCGTGGTACTCGTCGGATCGCGGCGACGCCGAGCGCTCGCTGCGGCTGCTCGGTCGGCTCGGCGCCCACGATGACGACAAGGACGTCGAGACCCTCGCCGAATTCGTCGGCGCGCGCGACGACCGTGCACGAGGGCTAGGTCGCAACGACCCGTGCTTCTGCGGCTCGGGGAGGAAGTTCAAGCACTGCCACCTCAACGCGGGGAACGAGCACCCGCTCCCCGACCGGGTCGGGTGGATGTGCCGCAAGGCTGTCGCCTACCTGGAGCGAAGGGGCGGGAACGCCCGCCGCGACGTGTCCCAGCTGGCGGTGATCCGTACGGGAGATGCTCGGAGCCGGTCCGCGATCGAACGCGCCTTCGGCGACCCGATGCTGCTCGACGCCGTGCTTCACGAGGGAGGTTGGTTCGAGCAGTTCCTCTCGGAGCGCGGGGCGCTGCTGCCCGACGACGAGTCGATGCTGGCGCGGGCGTGGTCGCTCGTCGACCGCACCCTGTACGAAGTCGTCGCGACGCGGCCCGGGCAAGGGATGACCGTCCGGGACCTGCGCAGCGCAGAGCTCGTCGAGGTGCGGGAGCGGACCTTCAGCCACGAAGCGCGGGTCGGCCAGGTGTTCTGCGGACGCGCCGTCCCCGACGGGGAGACTCACCAGTTCATCGGCGGGATCCTCCCGGTCCGCACCGGCCAGGAGGGCGATCTCCTCGACCTGCTCGACAGGCGTGACCCGGAGGAGCTGATGGCCTGGGTGGCGGCGAGCGAGCGGCCCCCGCGGCTCGTGACGCGTGAGGGCGAGCCCTTGCGGGCTTGCAGCGTGACACTCGGGGCGCCCGACGCTGCTGCCGCCCGGCGTGCGCTCGACGCTCACTTCGAGCCGACCGGCTCGGGCGAGTGGGCGGAGTCGCACGTGTTGCCGCACGGAGAACACATCCGGCGCGCCACCCTCCGCCTCGACGGCAGCACGATCGTTGTCGAGACGCTGTCCGAGGAGCGGGTCGAGCGGGTACTCGCCGTGCTCGAAGGCGAGCTCGGACGTGTGCAGGTCATGTCCGACGAGCGGCGACCCGTCGATCCCGCCTACCTGCCGAAGTCACCCGGGACAGGGGCGCGCCTCGACGACGAGGATCTCCAGCATCCCGCTCTGCAGCAAGCCATGCGGGAGTTCATCGCCGAGCGGGAGCTGGCGTGGTGCGAGGAGGAGATCCCCGCCCTCCGCGGCCTGACCCCGCGACAGGCAGCCGATGATCCCGCCGGGCGCGAAGCGCTCGAACGACTCCTCGTGGAGTACCGCGGCTACATCGACCCGTCGGCTGACGCGGACCTCGTGCCTCAGCACCCGGACCGCTTACGCAAGTTGCTGGGCTTGTAGATAGAGACGTCCCAGGAGAGGCCCACCTGTTCGTCGGCGCCGACGGCTCGAGGCGCAAGGGCCACCGACCGACTCTCAGCCGCTGTTCGGAGTCGGTCGGATGAGGCAACGCTTACAGTTCCCGGCCCGAGCCGAGCAAGACCTCGAGGTGTGCTGCGGCGTCCCGGTCGCGGGCCGGTACCCACGCCCAGTAGATGTCGAGGTGGTCGAGGTGCGGGCGTGCCCGAGGCGGTTGGCGACCGTACGGACGTCGATCCGGGCGGTTGAGGAGCTCAGTGGCCACGAAGTGGCGCAGGTCATGGATGCGGACGTGCGTGAGCCCTGCCCGGTCGCGGAGGCGTTCCGAGCGGCGGGTGACGAGCTCTGGCCGCCAGGGCCGGCGAGCCGACGGGTCGCTCGTGAACACCATATCGACGGGCTCCATCATTCGGCCTGCGCCAAGAGCGGTGAGCTCGGCGCGCGCACGATGCTCGCGGAGCGCATGCACGGCCTCGGCGGTGAGCGACACGAGCCGCACTCGTCCGGTCTTGGTGCTCTTGATGTAGGTCGTGGCCTCGCTGGTGGCCGAAAGTTCAACGTTTTCAGGCCTGAGCTGCTTCCCGAGCGACGCCAGCGCGCCAACCCACGAGTCGTCAAACGCAAGATGTCGAACTTCGGCGTGAAACGACCGGAGCACCGCCGATGGCCGGCGGCGCCACACATCTTGCACATCCTTCAACCCGAGGCAGCCCAAGCATGAACCTCACTGCCCAAAAATCACGACCGTCAGCCTGGGACGTGCTCGCACGCGCCTTGACAGAACACCGCGCCGTTCGAGCCCGGTATCACGGCCACGATCGGGTGCTGTGCCCCCATGCCCTCGGGTTGAAGAACGGCCGCGCCAAGGTGAATCGGACTGGGTCTTCTGGACGCTCGTTCGCTTGGAACTACAACCTTGAGATTCCGAGAGGATGGAGCAATGCCAACCAAGTCGAAGTCGGCTCATGCGAGCCAGAAGCGGTACCCGACCGAGCTGCGTGAACGGGCGGTGCGGATGGTCCACGAGGCCGTCACCGAGGCCGGTGGCGACCGCTACGGCGTGACTACCCGCGTCGCCCGCCAGCTCGGCGTCGGTGCCGAGTCGCTCAGGAACTGGGTGGTCCAGGCCGAGCTCGAGCGTGCCGGCACCACGAGCGAGGACCGCCGACGCATCGCCGAGCTCGAACGCGAGCTGCGCGAGACGCGGCGGGCCAACGAGATCCTGAAGGCGGCCGCAAGTTTCTTCGCGCGGGAGCTCGACCCGCGACCGCCGAGGTAGTGGCGTTCATCGACGCCCACAAGGACCGCGACACCGACGGGCTCAGGTGGGGGGTCGAGCCGATCTGCGAGGTGCTGCAGTT
>JBOGHY010000051.1:0-14245 GCA_050742375.1 Acidimicrobiales bacterium
CTTCTCGGAGCAGCTCGACGAGCTCGGCGAGGTCGTCCCTCTCACTCATGCCGGCCGGCGCTCCTGTTGGTCCCGTGGCCGGCGCTCCTGGTCGTCCCGGAGTCGGCGGCGGAGGGCTGCGCTCTCCCGGGCTCGTGGCTCCCCAGACGCCGTAGCGTTCGGCGAGGCCGGCGCCGAGACACTCGGCTGTGACGGGGCAGGTGGCGCAGATCGCTCGGGCGGGGCCGTAGTCAGTCGGACGGTGCGGGCTACTCGCTCAATGGGTCGGCACGGGTGACCACGCTGGGAGCTGACGACCGAAGGACCGGGCGAAGAGCAGACACGTGGGAGCGAGTCTCGCTGCGGCCAGCCGGCGATCACGGTCGCTGGGATTGGCTGGTCCGAACAGTGGCACCATTGCTGCGCCAGCTCGCACAGCGGCAGCGAGGTCCGCCGGGGTCGCTTGCTCGATGGCTTGGATGAAGATGCCAAGGGGGTCGCCGTCGTGGCGAGCTGCTGCGCTCTCGAAGGCGCCGAGGACGGCGGCAACGGGCTCCGACGGAAGCTCGGCACCACGGGCGCTCTCGGGCACGAGCGAGGAGCGGGTCAGCGCCGACGCAAGGTCAGTCGCCACGTCGGCCGTCGATTCGCCGAGGCTCGGGTCGCCTGCCTGGCCCGTGGCAGCGAGGGTGAGCACTCCGGCGAGCGCCGATGTGGCCCGCCCTGCCATCTCGGCGCTCCCGTCGCTTCCGAACAACAGGGTGGCAGCACCGGCCAGGTTGGCGCCCTCGGCCCGCCGTTCGACGAGACGGCCCGCCGCCGTGTCAATGTCGGCTCGCCGCCCGGCGATGGCAGCTCGTGCCGCGGGCCATGAGTCCGCTTGCAACGCTTCGAGAACGGCCGCGGCGAGCCTTCGCGTCGGAAAGCCGACGAGGGCTAGTTCTATGGCCGCGCTCGACGCTGCGTCCGGCCCTGGACGCATGAGAAACGCAAGGTGCCGCCAGTGCTCGACGGCATCGGCGCCCGGCAGCGGCCCGAGATCGGCGCCCTCCCAGCGCTCGACCTGACGGCCCGTTACCTCGACCCCGGCATCTCGGAGGGTGTCTGCGGTCCGCTGGTGGCGGCTTGCGATTCTCCGTGTCGGCATTGCGCCAGTGTACCTGAGTCTCGCTTGGCCGCAGTCGCCCTCGCTGGACGGCGTACCCGCCACTATTGGTGTACCCGCCTCTGGCCCCAGGTGTGTGGAGGGGCAGATTGTTGTGTCGGATATGACCGCGTGGCGCATCTCCGAGCCTCTCCCTGGCGGCCGCCGCGTCGTCGTGCTGGAACGGGTGCCCCCGACGCTCCGTCACGTGTTCCTCAGCCGCCGCGCCGGCCTGCGAGGGCTCCGGCCGGACTGCTCCACGAGCGAGGTCGTGGTCGAGCTTGTCGAGCGTGGGCTTCGCAACCGGACCGCCCTCCGGGCACTGCCAAGGGGCGAGCGGTGACCGATCACTTGCTCCTCTTGCTGCCCGAACGGCTCATCGCCGCGCTGATGGACCAGGCGGCTAGCGAAGGCGTCGAAGCGGCAGAGCTGCTCGTCCAACTCCTCGTCGATGAGGCACCCGAAGCCCTCGCCGCCGCAGCGGCCGCTGCCCTCCGAATGAACGGCAGCCCCGGAGACGTCTCCGAGGCTGCCAGCGATTGTCCTCCAAGACACGCGCCGAGCGGGATGCTACCGCGCTCGGCCGTTGCAGAGGTCGAGCCCGGTGCCGGCGCCGCGTAGCTACGACCCGGAGCTGCTGCGCCGCGCGCGAGCAGGGTTGCTCACCCGCTCCCGCGCCCAAACCGCCGAGGAACTCTCGGTGGTGCGCCACGTTCAATATGAGGAGCGCCTCCACCGCTACGTAGGCGGGACCGCACGGGAGCGCGCTGGTCACCTCGTGCTCGTCGAGCCGCGGATCGCGTCGTTCTTCACGCGCGAGGGGGGACCGCACCTGGTCGTCGTGCCCGGCGTGTCCGCGAACGACCTGCGCCGGGCCGGCGCGTACATGGCCGCGGTTGGGAAGCTGCTCGCCGACCTCAAGGCGGCGGCGCCCGGAGATGAGGCGCGGATCAAGCAGACGTTCGAGCGGCGCTTCCGCCGTTGGCGGCCCATCGCCGGGCTGCACGTCCTCGCCGCCGCCGATGCCGTGGCGGCGGTCGCCGTGGAGGTGCAGGTCGGCGGTCCCGAGATCGTCTTCGACTCGGGCCGCACCCGCTCGGGCCGGAGGCGGCGGCGGTGACGCCCGACCTCGGGGGCTGCGTGCTCTGCCGGCGCTCGGCGCGGCATCGCCACCACCTCAGCGGCCGGTTGCAGCCCGACGGGCCGTACCTGGACGGCGCGGCGACCATCCCGCTCTGCCTGCGGTGCCACGTCACCGAGCACGAGTCGTGGCGCGAGCTTGGCCTCGCCGAGCTCGGCGACCCGGTAGCCGCTCGCCTGCTCCGCCTGCGCTGGTTCTGCGGGCGCGTCATCGACGAGGCACGCCTCGCCCCGGAAGCCGTGGCGCTCGCCCGAGCGGTGCTCGTCGTCCTCGACGGCCTCGCCGCCGAGCTTCGGAGAGACGGCGGCCGATGAGCGCCCGCGGCGTCAACCTCCGGAGCTGGCCCGGCCGCGGCAAGGCAGCCGAGGCGACCGCCGAGCGCCGCTCCCGACCGGCCGACAGGTTCGGCGAGCACGGCGGGCTCGTGCTCGTGGCGGCGGCCGAGCGGGGCCGGCTGCCCGAGACGTGGGGCCTCGGAGTCGCCCTGTCTGTCGTCGGGCGCTCGCTCCGACAGGTCCAGCTCGTCGTGCCCGACGGGCTCGACCGGGTGCCGAAGCGCCGGCTCCAGCGCTGGGCGGCACGGCAGGCACTCGCCGGAGCGAGCGCGGCGCGAGTGAGAGTCGTCACGCGCCAGAAGTTCTGCCACCCGGACCACGGGCTGCTCGCGAGGCGCGGCTACACGGGCGGCGGGTGGCTCGTCACCGCCGACGAGGGCCGCAGCCTC
Source organism: Acidimicrobiales bacterium (assembly GCA_050742375.1). Lineage (GTDB taxonomy): Bacteria > Actinomycetota > Acidimicrobiia > Acidimicrobiales > Bog-793 > JAKATT01. The sequence goes on from JBOGHY010000051.1 coordinate 2,989, forward strand.
GGGCTGCTTGCCGAGCGCTGGGCGCCCGGGCGTGGACGCTTCACGGGCGGGTTCAGTCTCGGGCTTCCGGGCTGGGGCGCCTACGGCGAGTGGCGCGACAAGGCTGGGCGGCGCCACACGGGCTGGCGCCCGTTGCTGCATCGGCCGGCTTTGCGCTTGAAGGCCATCGGCGGCCACGGGCTCATGGCCGAATGGGGGCGCTGCGGTCGCGGTGGCCGGACTGCCGAGGGCGCTCCCGCCGGGCACTGGGAGCGGGGCCGCCCCTTCCTCGGCCGGATCGTCGATCTGATCGGCGCGGCCCACGGCCTCGACGGCCTCGACACCTCCGAGCTGGTCGAGCACCTGGCAGCCTTCGGATTGCCGGCTCTCGACGCGGCGGCGGCCGTGACGATCGACCCGGCCGGCGCCGACGAGCTGCTGGCCGTGGCACGAGCCCTTCACCGGCTCGCGCTCGTGCTCGACGACGAGGCGAGCCTCTGGCTGTCACCGGTCGAGGATCGACGGGAAGGCAGGGCCTACGTCGGGCTGCGAGGGCTCAAGTCGCCGGGCAGCATTGCGACGGCCGTGCTCCGGCGCTCGGGGTTGACCCCGCCGCTCGCGAAGTTCAAGCAGCCCGACGACGAGGCGCTCGACCGCTGGGTGCAGGCGGCTCACGGCGGCTGGTGCACGAGCGACGTGCGAGGCCAGGTTCTGCCCTGCATCGACGCCGACGTGCGGAGCGCCTACCCGGCGGCGTGGTCGCTCTCGGGCTGGTGGCAGGTGCTCTGTGCCCGACAGCTTCGAGACACCGACGTGCTCGGCAGCGTTCAGTCCCTCGCCGAGCAAGCGGCGGCGGGCGACCTGTCGGCACTGTTCGAGCGCTGGCCGTGGCCCACGCTTGGGCGCAGCCTGTGCAAAGTGCGCCTCGGCGCCGAAGCGTCCGGGCCGTTCCCGATCGAGCTGCCCGATGAGACGGGCTCGCACCTTGAGCTGGGGCTGGTGTCTGCGGTTCAGGGTCGCTCCTGGTGGTGCACGGGCGCCGATGTGGTGGCCGCGGCGCTGCTCTCGGGCCGCATGCCCGAGCTTGTCTCGGCCATCCGGCTCGACCCTGACGACTCGGGCGGCTTCGAGAGGTCGCGCCCGTTGCCGCTGCTGCCGGGAGTCGTCGTGCCGCCCGGTGGCGACCCGGTGCCGTGGCTCATCCGGCGCCGGCAACGGGCTAAGGACGAGGGCGACCTCCGCACGAAAGACGACCTCCGGGCCGTTGCCAACGCGGGCGCCTGGGGCGCCTTCGCCCGCCTCGACCAGCACCGCTCGGGTGGGCGGCTTGTCGAGACGCCGCACACGTGGTCATGGCCGCCGGTCGCTGCCGGCGTGCCGGCGTGCTCGCGGCTTTGGCTCGCCATGCTTGAGCGCCAGGTCCGGGACCGGGGCGGGGCAACGATCGCGCGGGACACCGACGGCGCCGCTGTCCTGTCGTCGCCTTCGGGTGCCGCGGTCGAGCTGCCGGGCGGACGGACTGCGCGAGCGCTGGCATGGTCGGAGGTGGACGCCCTGCTCGCTCCCTTCGACAGCCTCGACCCGTTCGACGACGGCCGGCCGTTCTGGACGACCGAGCGAGGGAGCGAGGAGCAGCCGCTGCACATCGTGAGCCTCGGCCCGAAACGTTACGTGAAGGTGCTGCCGACAGGCGCAGGCGGCTTCGAGGCGGCCGGAGGCACCGAGGCGAGCCTCGGCGGCACCGTCGTCGAGCCGCCGGGTTGGACAGGCAGGGACGCCGATCGGCGCCATGTCTGGACGCTGCCCGTCGGCCAACACTCCGCCGATCGGGCAGCCGGGAGCACAGCGGCGTTCCGGGCGCCGTGGGACGACCCCGGCGCGGTGCCGTTCCCGCAGCTTCGGAGGTTCAGCGTCGGCAGCCCGAGGGTGTTGGGCGATCTGCCCGAAGCGCTCGGGTGCCACCCGTTCTCGCCATTGCTCGAAGCCTCGCCGGACCACGGGCTCTCGCCGATCACAAGCGCCCCGCTCACGCTCGATCCCGGCACGGACCTCGCCGACTGGCGGGACCTCGCATGGCTCGACGAGGAGGGGCGATCCGTGGACGTGGGCGCGGGCCAGCTCGCCCGCGGCGGCGTGCCGCTCCGCACGGTCGCCGACCTCGGGCAGTGGTGGGCGAAGCCCGTGCCGCACAGCGCGTGCGGCAGCGTCGAGCTGGACGAACGACTCGTCCGCCGGGTGGGCCGCGGCGGGGCATTGATCGACGCGGCGCTAGCCGATCCGGGCGCCAGGGCCGATGGGCACCAGGCGCTGTACGACCCCGGCGACCCCGCCGGTTACGTCGCCGAGCTGGCACGGGAGGCTGGGCCGGCCGCCTTCGCCGCTCGTGGTGGCGTGTCGCTCGACGCGGCGAAAGACATGTCGAGCGGACGTGGCTCACCGGGCGCAACGACCGTGCGGCGTGTGCTGGGGTCGAGAGGAACCGTCCGAGTCTGCGCGCTCGACGACTGCGACCAGGCGCTCGGGGCGGGCCAGCGGCGCTACTGCTCGATCACGTGCCGTGAGGGAGCCAGGAACGCTCGACGGCGCCAGCCGGTCGAGTCGAGACCTCCGCTCTGCGCGATGACCGGCTGCGACCTGCCGGCACGGCCGGGCTCGGCCACGTGTTCGGGGCGCCACAAGGTCGCGCTACAGCGTCTCCGCGCCGAGCAGGAAGTGTTCAACCGCCGTCCCTACGCGGACGCCGAGGAGCTGGCGAGCTGGCAGGCACGACCGGCCGACCGCATGTGGCGCGACAAGGCGCCCGACCTCGACGACGCATGGCTTGAGCAGGTGGCGCGATGAGCGACGCGCGGCAGGTCGTGCCGCACGACGACGAAGCCGAGGCCGTCCTGCTCGGAGGGGCGCTTGTCTGGCCGCACGCGCTCGAAGCCGTGGCCGGTGACCTCGAAGCTGGGGACTTCTATGCCCCGACGCACGGGCGCATATGGCAGGCAATCGCCGACCTGCTCGAGGAGGGCTCGAAGCCCGAGGTCGTGCTCGTCGCCGACCGGGTGCGCCGGGCCGGCGCCACGATCGAGACGGCCCGTCTCGCCGAGCTGATGGCCGGCGCCGTCATGCCGCGCCGTCCAGTCGTCGAGCTGATCCTCCGCCACTCGGCAGCCCGCAAGCTGCTCGGGGTTCTCGGCGAGGCTCGCCAGGAAATCGCCGACGGCGGGGACGCCTTCGAGGTAGCTCAGCGCGGAAGCGCCGATCTCGACCGGGTGGCGGCCGGCGCTTCGAGCGACAAGCCCGAGGCGCTCACGATGCCCGAGCTGTGCGACAGCGCCGATGCGGTCGCACCGTGGGTCATCCGGGGGCTGTTCCGCCGTGACTGGAGGGCCGTGATCGTGGCGCCCGAAGGCGTCGGAAAGTCCGTGTTGCTCCGCCAGCTCGCCGTGTGCGCGGCGCAGGGCGTCCACCCGCTCAGATTCGAGCGCATCCCGGCCGTGCGCACGCTCATCGTGGACTGCGAGAACCCGCTCGACAGCATCCGAGAGACGGGCGGCCCACTCGACGCCGCGGTGCACGAGCGGGTGGGCGCCGAATACGACGCCGGGCGCTGCCGCACGTGGTCACGGCCGGGCGGGATCGACCTTCGAGACGCGCGGGACCGGGCGAGCCTCGTGCGAGAGATCAGCGCGCAGCGGCCCGAGCTTGTGTGCATGGGACCGATCTACAAGCTCGGCGGCCGGCGAGAGCGCGAATCGTATGAGGAGGCCGCCGACGGCATCTTGCGGGTGCTCGACCAGCTCCGAATGAGGTTCAACTTCGCTCTCGCGATCGAAGGCCATGCCCCGAAGGCTCAAGGCGGCGTCCGTCAACTCGCCCCGTTCGGCTCTCAGCGCTGGCTGGCCTGGCCCGAGCTCGGACTCGGCTTGCAGCCGAGACGGGACGGGACGGGCTTGCAGCTCACCCGCTTTCGCGGCGACCGCCTGCGTTGTATGTGGCCCGACCGCCTCGTCCGAGGTCGCACGTTCCCGTTCGAGGGCGTGTGGGAGCACAACCGAGAAAGGACAGCCCAATGACGAAAACGAAACGACCCAAGCTCACAATCGAGATGGTGCCCAGCTCCTCGTGGGGCGCCAACTTGGCCCAATCCCTCAAGGGGCCGCGCTGGGATGCCATCCGCAAGGTGGCCGCGGACAAGGCAGGCAACCGCTGCGAACTCTGCGGCGGTGTCGGCACGCGCCACAACGTCGAAGTGCACGAGAGGTGGGAGTACGACGAGACAACGGCCGTACAGCGCCTCGTCGGGCTCGTCGCTCTCTGCCCCGCCTGCCACGAGGTCAAGCACATGGGCCGCGCATCCAACATCGGGCGCCTCTCCCAAGCGCTCGCTCACCTGGCGAGTGTGAACGACTGGACCGCCAACGAGGCCATGGCCGCGTGGAACGAGGCCATCGTCGAGTTCCGGCGGCGCAACGAGATCGAGTGGACGCTTGAGCTGTCGCTTGTCGCCAGGTATGGCATCGACCCGCCGACGGCCGAGGAGCTGGCAGCGGGTCGAGCGTTCCGCGCCGGACAGATCGAACGTGAGCGGCGCCCGAAGCCCGACAAGGGTCGGCGACCGAGATGACCAGTCACTGCGAGCGCTGCGGCTCGCGAGGCGCTGACGTTGAACGCCGCCTTGACTACCGTTCGGCGTCGCTCAAGCGCGTTAGGACGTGGCGGGTCGAGCTGCTGTGCCAGGACTGCGCGGCCAGCGACTATCTCGAACACGACCGGGCCGAGATGGTGCGAAAGCATCCCGGCTTGTTCCCCCATGAGCAGTCGTCGCAGGAGGCGCTGTGGTGACGAGCCGGCGCGTCTACGTCGCTCACCCGATGCTCACCTACGACACCGAGTGGGAGGCGAGCTGCCTTCGGACTCTCGCCGGGTTGCTGCCCCACGTCGAGTTGTACAACCCGGCCGGGCGCTACCTGACCGACGCAAGCTGGCTGCGAGCCTGGCCCCGCGTCCTGCGAAGCCTGTCCGGCCTCGTCGTGTTCGGCACGACGGCCGACGACGACTACGGCGTCGGGGCCGGAGAGATCGGCACCGGTTGTATTCGAGAGCTTGGCGACGCCATCGCCTGTGGCGTTCCGCTTCTCGCCTTCGACGGCGAGCGGTTGCACGAGCTCGACGGGGTTCGCCTTCTCGCGATCCCGTGGCGCAGCGCCAGGCGGGCCGGCGCTTTGGTGCTCGGGCCGGTCTTCGAGCCGAACGGCGCCTTCCCTTCCGTCTTCGACGGCGCCCGACTTCCCGAGGTGGCCCGATGACCGGCGAGCCTTACCAGCTCCTGCCGCCGCTCAGCGACGACGAGTACGCAGCGCTCAAGGCGTCGATCCGGGCCGAAGGCGCCCTCGTGCCGATCGTGATCGACGCCGAGTCAGGGCTCACGATCGACGGGCATCATCGCCGCCGAGCGATCGAAGAGCTGGCGGCCGAAGGCGTGAAGGTCACCTACCGCCGGGAGGTCCGGCACTTCGCCGATGACGAGGAACGAGTCGCTTTCATCGTCGGGTCGAACTTGTTCAGGCGACACTTGTCGAAAGCCCAACGGGCCGAGGTCGTGGCGAGCCTGCGGGAGCGGGGCTGGTCGCTTAGGCGGATCGGCACGACGCTCGGAGTCGATCCCACTACAGCGCTCCGGGACCTGTCGATTGTTGCAAATGCAACGATCCCCGAGCGCGTCGAGCGCAAGGGCGGCGGGAGCTACCCGGCGAAGCGCCCGACGCCGGCACCGAGCATCGTCGTCGAGAGCGACCGAGACACCGAGCGAGCACGGGCAGCCTTGTCGATCCTCGCCCCCATCGCGTCAGGCTTGATCGGGTTGCCGCGTGCCGAGGAGCGAGCCCGCAGGGCACGGCTGGCCGCGGTCCGAGCAGAGGTCGCGGGCGGTCCCGACCGTCACGTCGGCGCAGGCTTCGAGCTGTACGTCGGCGACTTCAGAGAGGCCCTCTCGCACATCCCGGACCACAGTGTCGATTGCGTCGTGACCGATCCGCCGTGGAACGATGAGTCGCTCCCGCTGTTCGAGGACCTCGCACGGTTCGTTGTCCGCGTGCTCATGCCGGGACGGTTGGCCGTCGTCTACGTAGGTCACTCGAAGCTGCCCGAGGAGCTGGCCCTGCTCGAAGCGGGCGGCCTCCGTTATATGTGGCACGGGTGCAACGTCCAACCCGGCTGTGGCGCCCGGTTCCATCGGCGCATGATCAATGCCGGGCATCGCTCCGTGCTCATCTTCTCGGCCGGCAAGTACGTGCCGCGCCGCTGGATACTCGACACGACTGTCGCCGAAGGCGGAGGGCGGCCCTCGCAGCGTTCGCTGCACCCATGGCAGCAAGCGGTCGAGCCGGCGCGGCATTGGGTGCGGTCCGTGTCTGAGCCGGAAGAGCTGGTCGTCGATCCGTTCGTCGGATCGGGCACATCGGCCATCGCCGCCGTCATGGAGGGCAGGCGCTTCGTCGGGGCGGACGTCGACCCAGCGTGCATCGAAGTGACCCGGCGTCGCCTCGAAGTCCTTGCGGCCGAGCAGGACGACAGTGAGCGAGCATGACTGACGAACAGGTCGAAGAAGACGCACGGGTTCTCGAAGCGCTCGTCCTCGACAGGACGAACCACACCGGCATGACCGAATCTGACCTCGGCGTCTGTCTTGAGCTGTCGTGGCGATGCAACTGGGGCGGGCAGGGTTCCACGTTTAGCGTCACCCGGCTGCGCCGAGCGATCAAGGCCATGAGGCGCAGTCAGGTCGTCAAGGTCAACGGGCGCTGGTTCCCGACCGCCACGCCGGCAGCTCGCAAAGCGTCTCGCCGTCCCGAACGGCGTTGCGAAGGGCCGAGGTGCGGGGCGGATATCAGCTCCCTGCGTGCGAATGCCCGCTACTGCTCGCCCTCGTGTCAGGTGGCTGTGGGCAGGGCTCGGAAGCGTCACGGTGCTGTTTGGGTTACGCCGGAAACGGCCAGGTCAGAGGCACCGGAAAATGCCTGATTTCGGGGGGTCCGGTACCCAGGTCCAAAAGGGCCGAAACGGCCCGTTTGGCGTAACACTTCGCATGAGCGCCGCCTCTGTTGCGTTCTCAGCCGTGCGGCCCGCAACCGGGCAGGTCAGGGCCGGGACGAGATGCCCGGCGGAGCAACCCGAGCTGGTCGCCCGACTGCGGCCGGGAGAATGACCGAGCAGCACCCAAACAGAAAGGCAAAGCACCATGGCAGAGATGACCAAGCCCACCACTACGGCGGTCGCCCATCGACACAGCGGCGGCTACCACCGAGAGGGGGGCGCCAGTGAGCACAGGACCGAGGCGAGCTACCGGCACAGCCACACGTCAGGCGACCGGCCGCACCACCACGCCGCCAGGCCGGGCGACAACGCCATCGGCGGCGACGTGCGCTTGCAGGCCGGCCCGATCAAGGCAGACGTGGCCGCGTCGGCATAGTCCTAGCCGCGGGCCGTGCACTCGTGATACCGATCACAAGTACCGTGCGCGTGGCGTGATACGTCGCCCGTGACGGCACTCGACCGTGATTTTGCGTGGCTGCGCCATGGCAGGTGGTGCTACGGCGCAGCGCACGGCACGTATCACCAGCCGTAGGCGCCTGGCACACTTGATGGCGTGAGGCACGGCAGTCGAAGCGCCTATTCGCACGGCTGTCGTTGCGGCCCGTGCCGGGAAGCCAACACGGCCCACCAGGCGCAGTACCGGGCATGGCGGCGAGCTGCTGGCGCAACGTCGTCACGTCCAGCACGAGCGCCCACGCTTCGCCACGAGCAGGCAGAGCCGCTGGCACCCGAGCGAGCGCCCTATGTCGCCCGCCGCCGGGAGCCGGCGACGACACGTGCCGTCACGCCTGCTGCGGAGTCGCAGCCTGTCCCGTCGATGGCCGGGCAGCCAGTGTGCGTCGGACTGTTGGGGCAATGGTCCTGCGGCGACATCGCCGAGATTCCGACCAACGTCTCGTGGCACTACGGCGGCATGGCGACGTTCGGCTGCCCCACCTGCGGCCGACCTGGCCTCATCAGTCAGCGTGCGGGCGATGCGTTCGTGCCCGTCCAGCAGGACTGACCGCGCTCGCTCCGAGCCGCCCGGAGGGGTAGGCTGTAGACGCACATAGAAGTGCTCCGGGCGCCGCGAGAACGGCCCCGGAGCTGGCCCAAAGGGGGTTACACCCAATGGACGATTCCGAGGCTAACCCGGTCGTCATCCGCCTCGCCGGACCCGACGCAACGGCCCTGCTCTCAGCGATCCTGTCGTTGCTCGTGCTCGAAGTCGGCGCGGCTCCCGAGCGCTCGGCCATGCTCGCAGCAGCAGCCCAGCTCTCCCGTGGGCTCCGGTCGTGACCGCCGTCACGGTGGCCCAGTCTCGACCGTTGAGCGACGAGGATGTCGCAGGCAGGCTCGAAGCGATCAGAGAGACGTACGGCGACGACCGGCCCGGCCCGGTGTGCGTGTGCGACGGCTACGGGGTCCGGGTCAGAGTCGAGCGCGGCAGGCTCGAAATCGCAGATGGCATCGGTCAGGACAGGCGCCTGCGCACCTTCGATCGGGCCACGCACGGGCTCGGCCGCCTGCTCGTGTTGAACTCGAGCGGGAGCGTCTCGCTCGACAGCCTGCGGTGGTGCCGCTCCCTCGGCATCGGGGTGCTCATCCTCGGCAGTGATGGCGGCGTGGACCTCTGTTCGACGCCTCGGTGCAGCGATGACGCACGGTTGCGACGCTGCCAGGCGCTCGCACCCGGCGAGCCGGTCGGGTACGACATCGCCGCTGCGCTCATGAAAGCCAAGCTGCTCGGCCAGGCTCGCAACGTCGTGCGGTACTTCGGCGACGAGGAGGCAGCGAGCGACATCCTCGGGCTCGTCGATGCTCTCGACTGCCCGCCTCCGGGTGACCTGCCGGTCGGCTCTGACGAGCTGGCTGCGCTGTCGCTCCGCCACGTGCGCCAGGTGGAAGCGACCAGCGCAGGCATCTACTGGGGAGCCTGGCAGGGCCGTGCCGAGGCCGTTCCACGCTTCGCCGCCCGCGACCTGCGCAGGGTGCCCGAGCACTGGCGCCGCTTTGACGGAAGGCACTCCGTCCTCGCCAACGCCAACGGCAACCGCCGAAGCGAGCGGCCCGTGAACAGCGTCTTGAACTACCTCTACGCACTCGGCGAAGCCGAGTGCATCTTCGCCTGCCAGGTCGTCGGGCTCGACGCCGGACTTGGCGTCGTGCACCTCGACACGCCCGGCCGAGCGAGCCTGGCGCTCGACCTGCTCGAAACGATCCGGGCCGACATCGACGCCTACACGCTCGACCTGCTCAGGTCCCGCAGCTTCCGACGGAGCGATTTCGTCGAGCTGCGAGATGGCACCGTGAGACTGGCGCCGCCGTTCAGCCACGAGTTGGCAGGGACGCTTCCCCGGTGGGCGCACCGCGTTGCACCGTGGGCCGAACGGGTCGCACACATGCTCGGGTCCGTCATGGACGGTAAGTACCACCCGGCAACGCCGCTCACGGGCGCAAGGACCCGGAGCGCGGCTGCACTCGTGAAGGCTCGCAAGTCCGTCGCCCGGTCGGCGGCATCTCGCACGGCCGTGCGCCAGCGGCCAGCGGCCACGGCGCCCCTGTCGTCCTGGTCCTGCCCCGACTGCGCCGAGCAGGTGACGAACCCGCGCCACGTCCGATGCGACGCTTGCATCGCCGCCGATCCGGCCCAGACAACCGAGGTCCGGGGCCGGCGTGGTGCCGCCATCGCCTCCCGCAAGAGAGCGCTCCGGGAGTGGTCCGAGGCACACGGAGACATGCCCTATGACCCGGAGATGTTCCGCCGCGATATCTGGCCCCGGCTCGCCGGCGTGAAGCTCGCGGCGATCGTCGAGGTGGCCGCCTGCTCGAAGGCGACCGCCTCGGACTGGCGACGCGGCAAGAGGGTGCCGCACGTCTCGGCATGGGGGCCGCTCGCCACACTGGCAGGCGTCGAGTGCCCTGCGCAGCCCGCACGTAGCCTTGCGCCCGTGGAGGTGGTCAGGTGACGGCGCCCGAGAGCTGGCAGTACGGGGCGATCCGTCGCAGCCGTGAGCGGCGCAGGGTCGAGCTTGCGCCCCTTAGGAGCGCGGTCGCAGACGAGATCGAGCGGCTTGGCTGGAGGACCGCAAAGCCGCTCGTCGTCGAGATCATGGCGCCGTTGCGCATCGTGGGTCCCCGTGGTGGCTGGTGGTCGGCCGTAGGCAAGCGCCAGGGGCCACGGCTCCTCGAAGCGCTCCGGGAGACGCCGGCGCCGCCGCGGCAGCAGCGCTTCCCGCTCGGGCGGACAGGATGAGGCTGCCCGCCGACTGGCGCCGTCTCGCCGGGGCAGGAGCGGCCGGGTACCTACTCGGCCGGCACTCGGGACGGCGCAGGCACCACGGGCACTTACTCGTCGCCCTGGCGTTCGCCGCCGTCGTGCTCGCCATCGTGGCCGCCTTGGCGTGGGCCGTCTGGCCCTACGTGATCGCAGGCGCAGCCGTCGCCGCCGCCGTCCTGTTCGTGCGGAGAGAGGCCCGGCACCACCACACGCTCGCTCCGGGTTCGTCCACGCCTGATTCGCTGAGCGAGTAGGCGCCGCCCCGACCCCGATCTCCCTGGTCAGGCCGGAAAGTGAGACCCATGGGTCTCATCGACAGGCACGGCGGGCACCACCTGGCAGCCATGGCCGGTGGCGACCACGAGGCGCTACCCGTCCGCTGAGAGGGCACAGCGCAGCCGTATCCTCCGGCACGTGAGGACCGGCTGGGCCACCGCCGACGAGGCCACGCTCTCCAGCCCGACCGTCTGCCGTCGAGGAGGCTGTATCGCCCCGGCCGGACCAGGTGGACTCTGCGAGCGCCACGAGCACGAGCAGCTCGCCATGCGCAGGCGCTTCCTCGCCGCAGCCAGGCCACGGAGCGCAGTCCGGGACTTCCCGCATGCGCCGGTCGTCGAGCCGGTGCCGAGCTGGCACGAGAGAGCAGCCTGTAGGGGAGCATCGGTCGAGCTCTTCTTCCCGCCGGTCGAGCACCGAGGCGGCGACTACAGCGCTGCACGAGCCATCTGCGCCAGCTGCTCGGTCCTCGAGCCCTGCCTCAGAGCCGGCCTCCACGAGCGCTACGGCATGTGGGGCGGCCTGTCGCCGCCGGAGAGCGCAGCCCTCCGCCGCCGACTCCGGGACGACCAGGAGCGCCGGCCACGGGACCAACAGGAGCGCCGGCCGGCATGAGTGAGAGGGACGACCTCGCCGAGCTCGTCGAGCTGCTCCGAGAAG
>JBOGHY010000052.1:0-23962 GCA_050742375.1 Acidimicrobiales bacterium
ATATCTCGCCGATCCGACCTCGGTGAGCGAGAGCTGGCGGGAATTCTTCGCCGACTACAAGAGCGCTTCCCGGTCGGCATCGGTGACCCATGCGGGCTCCGACGGGACCGCCGGGATCTTTGCTGGCGCGGGGCCCGGGGCGGCTGCGACACAACGGGCCACAGGTGGGCCTCTCGTAACCCTTTCCGAAGAAGCGCCCGCGGGCGGCGGCTCGGCAGCAGAGTCATCCACCTCAGCCCCAGAAACCACGGGCGTTGCACGAGACGAACCTGCGGCCGCCAAGGACGCGCGGGAAGGGACAGCAGAAGGGGGCGTCGGCCCCGCTGGCGCGGGCCCGACGACTGTCTCGGCTCGGGGCCAGGCGTCTGCGGCGCCAGCGCCAGCCCCAAGTCAGGCGCCAGCCCCGGTGCCCCTGCGGGGCGCCCCGGCGCGCATCGCCGAGAACATGCGCCAGTCCCTGGGAGTGCCTACGGCGACGAGCGTCCACCCCGTGCCTGCCAAGCTCCTCGAGGTCAACCGCCAGATCATCAACAACCAGCTCGAAAGGACGACCGGCGGAAAGATCAGCTTCACCCACCTCATCGGCTGGGCGGTGGTGCGGGCCCTGCAGGCGGTCCCCGCCCTGAACTCGTCCTTCGTCGATGACGTCGAACCGGCCGCACCGCACGGCGACAGCGCCCCCGGCACAGCAGGCCCAGCCGCGAGCACCGACCCAGCCGCGAGCACCGACCCCGCCGCGAGCACCGACCCCGCCGCGAGCACCGGCCCCGCGCGGGGCGCTGCCACGAAGAAGACTCCAGGCGTCATCCGCCACGAGCACGTCGGCCTCGGCATCGCCGTCGACACCGAACGACCTGGCGGCACCCGCACCCTCCTCGTCCCCTGCATCAAAAGGGCCGACGAGCTCGACTTCGCCGGCTTCGTGCACTCCTACGAGGAACTGGTCCGAAAGGTCCGCACCAACAAGCTGAGCCCCGACGACTTCGCCGGGGTGACCGTGACTATCACCAATCCGGGGACCCTCGGCACAACCCAGTCCGTCCCCCGGCTCATGGCCGGACAGGGGGCCATCGTCGGGGTGGGGGCGCTCGCCTACCCGCCCGAGTACGCCGCCGCAGACCCGGGCGCCCTTGCCGAGCTCGGGGTGTCGAAGGTCGTGACCCTCACCTCCACCTACGACCACCGCATCATCCAGGGAGCCGAGTCGGGCCTCTTCCTCGCCCATGTGCACGAGCTCCTCGTCGGAGAGCACGGCTTTTATGACGAGATCTTCGACTCGTTGCACGTGCCCTACCAGCCCGCTCGCTGGCACCGGGACGTCAACCCGTTCAACCGGGCCGAGGGGGAGCGGGGGCGCCTCGTGAAGCAGGCCGCCGTCCAGCAGATGATCAACATGTACCGGGTGCGCGGCCACCTGATGGCCAATCTCGACCCGCTCAGCCAGCATGCCCCCCGCCTGCACGAGGAGCTCGACCCCCTCAGCTATGGCCTCACGGTCTTCGACCTGGAGCGCCAATTCGTCACCGAGGGCCTCGGCGGCAAGACGGACACGAGCGAGCTCCCCCTCGGCAGGATCCTCGGGATCCTCCGCGACGCCTACTGCCGCACGATCGGCGTCGAGTACATGCACATCCAGGACCCGGCCCAAAAGCGCTGGATCCAGGCCCGCGTCGAGGGAGTCCCGGCGACGATCGACCCGGCCGAGCAGAGCCACGTGCTCGACCGCTTGAACGCTGCCGAGGCTTTCGAACGCTTCCTGCACACCCGCTACGTCGGCCAGAAGCGCTTCGGCCTCGAAGGAGCCGAGTCGACGATCCCCCTGCTCGACACCGTCCTGGAGGAGGCCGTGCACACCGGCAGCGACGAGGCGGTCCTCGGCATGGCCCACCGGGGCCGGCTCAACGTCCTCGCCAACATCGTCGGCAAGTCCCTCGGAGAGATCTTCTCCGAGTTCGAGGGCATCTTGGACCCAGAGAGCGTGCAGGGCTCGGGTGACGTCAAGTACCACAAGGGAGCCAGCGGCAAGTTCACCGCCGCCGACGGCACCGAGCTCCCGGTCACCCTTGCCTCGAACCCGTCGCACCTCGAGGCGGTGGACCCGGTCGTCGAGGGCATGGCACGCGCCCGCCAGGAGCAGCATCACGACCTCGGGAGCTTCCCCGTCCTGGCCGTGCTGATGCACGGCGACGCCGCCTTCGCCGGCCAGGGCGTCGTGGCCGAGACTCTCGAGCTCTCCCAGCTGCGCGGCTACCGCACCGGCGGGACCATCCACCTCGTCATCAACAACCAGCTCGGTTTCACCACCCCGGCCGACCAGGCCCGCTCGTCCCCGTACCCGACCGACGTGGCGAAGACGGTGCAGGCGCCCATCTTCCACGTGAACGGCGACGACCCGGAGGCCTGTGTGCGAGTCGGACGTCTGGCGGTCGGGTTCCGCAACGAATTCCACAAGGACGTCGTCATCGACCTCGTCTGCTACCGCCTGCACGGCCACAACGAGGGCGACGACCCGAGCTACACCCAGCCGCTCATGTACCGCGAGATCGACTCGCACCGCTCGGTCCGCAAGCTCTACACCGAGTCGCTCGTGAAGCGGGGCGACATAACGATCGAGCAGGCCGAAGCCGCCCTCGACGACTTCTCGCGGCGCCTGCAGGCGGCTTTGGACGCCACCCGTGCGACCGCGCCGCCGAAGGTCGAGCAGCTGAAGCGGCCCCAGTCGGCCGAGGTGCCGCCGCTCGCATCGGTTGCCACCGGCGTCGACCGGGCCCGCCTCGACGTGATCGCAAAGGCGCTGCACGAGACCCCGCCCGGTTTCACCGTGCACCCGAAGCTCGCCCGCCAGCTGCGCACCCGCGCCGAGCTGTACGCCTCTGGCGAGGTCGACTGGGCCCTCGCCGAGGCGCTCGGCCTCGGGAGCCTGCTAACCGACGGCATCGGGGTGCGCCTGGCGGGCCAGGACTCCCGCCGCGGCACCTTCTCCCAGCGCCACTCGGTCCTCGTCGATTACGAGACCGGGGAGGAGCACGTCCCCCTCGAGTCGCTCGCCGGCGTGCCGGGCACGACGGACGAGTCGCTCGGCAGCTTCCGCATCTACGACACCCTCCTGTCGGAGTACGCCGCCCTCGGCTTCGAGTACGGCTACTCGGTCGAGACGCCCCGGGCCCTCGTCGCCTGGGAGGCCCAGTTCGGCGACTTCGGCAACGGCGCCCAGATCGTCATCGACAACTTCATCGTCGCCGCCGGCGAGAAGTGGGACCAGCAGTCCGGTCTCGTCCTCCTCCTGCCGCACGGCTACGAGGGTCAGGGCCCCGAGCACTCCTCCGCCCGCCTGGAGCGCTTCCTGCAGCTGTGTGCCGGCGACAACATCACCGTCGCCCAGCCGACGACCGCCGCCCAGTACTTCCACCTGCTGCGGGCTCAGGCGCAGCGGACCCAGCGCCGGCCCCTCGTCGTGCTCACCCCGAAGTCGCTCCTCCGCGCACGCTACGCGCGCTCCCCCCTCGAAAGCCTCTCGTCTTCCTCCTTCCAGCCCGTCCTTCCGGACCTGGAGGTGGGCACCTCGCCAAAGGCGCCCGGGGGCGTCTCAAAGGTCGTCCTTTGCAGCGGCAAGATCGCCTACGACGCCATCAAACGGCGCAACGAGCTCGGCGCCTCCGGTGGCGGCTCGGTCGCCGTCGTACGGGTCGAACAGCTCCACCCATGGCCCGAGGAAGACCTGCTCAAAGTCCTCGACGCCTACCCGGGACTCGCCGAGGTGGTCTGGCTCCAGGACGAGCCCGAGAACCAGGGAGCCTGGAACTACGTGCACGGCCGCCTGCACCGCATCCTCCGTGAGCGGGCCGAGCTGCGACACGTGAGCCGGGCGGTGTCCGGCAGCCCCGCCACCGGCTCGGGCACGATCCACCGCCTCGAGCTGGCCGATCTTTTGGAGCGTGCCCTCGGCCCGGCGGCCCCAGCGCCCTAGGTCTACGACGGCCGGCGGTGGAGGGCGAGGAGCAGCGCCACCGGCTCCCCGCCAGGGTCGTCGATCTCTGCGTAGTGCCCGGCGAGGTCGGCGAGGGTGTGGCGGAGCTCCTGCAGCTGCTCGGGGCTGAGGCGCATCGCCAGGCGGTCCATCTCGATGACGGCCCCGGCCCCGGCCTCTTCGATCTCGGCGGCGACGGCTTCGAGCATCGCCCGCTCCACGGCGGACCGCTCTCCGGTGTCGGCGACGTCCATGCGCCATGACTTGCCGCTGGCGCGGTAGGGCTTCTCGATGCTGCCGCGCCGGCCCGGTCGCGACGCCTCCTCCCGCAGAAAGCCAGTGGCAACGAGGGATCGGACGTGGTGCAGCACGGTCGCCGGGTGCAGTCCGAGGGACACCGCCAGCTGGCGGTTTGTCATGGCGTCGTCGAGGCAGAGCCGAAGTATCCGCAACCGGAGCGGGTGGGCGAGCGCTCTTGCCTCCTCGAGGCTCGCCGCCCGGCGCTCCACGACTCCCCACCGGTCGCGTCGAGGGTTCTCGGCCCGCTGTGCCGGCGCCCGTGATCTGCCGGTCTTGTCGCCCACCGTCGAGAGCCTAACCGATTGACAATTCCCAACTGATCGGGAAAACTCAATCACTATGCTGCCCACCTCCGGGGAGGCCAAGGCGCTTCGCCCTGAGGAGCGGGCGGGACTGTGGTGGCACCGGGACTTTCGCTCGCTCTGGGGCGGCGAGACGGTGAGCGAGCTCGGGAGCCAGGTGAGCGTGCTTGCCGTCCCCCTAGTCGCCGTGCGCGCCCTGCACGCGACTACCTTCGAGGTAGGTGCGCTGACGGCCGCCTCGACCGTCGGTTTCGTCCTCGTCGGGCTCCCCGCCGGTGCCCTCGTCGACCGGCTCCGGCGCCGTCACGTCATGATGGTCGCCGACGCCGGCCGGGTGCTGGCGATGGCCTCGGTCCCGGTCGCCGCCGCGTTGCATCGTCTCACGATGGCCCAGCTCTACGTCGTCTCGCTCGTATCCGGCGTCCTCACGGTCTTCTTCGACGTCGCCTACCAGTCCTACCTGCCCTTCCTCGTCGGTCGCGACAAGCTCGTCGAGGGCAACGCCAAGCTCACCGGGAGCGCAGAGGTCGCCCAGGTGGCGGGGCCGAGCATCGCCGGCGGCCTCGTGCAGGCGATCGGGGGCGCCTACGCGATCGCCACGGATGCGGCGAGCTTCCTCGTCTCGGCTGCGGCGCTTTGGGCCATTAGGGCGCGAGAGCCCGTGCCCGAGGTCCCAGATGGCGGGCACCCCCGCCTGCGCCGGGACATCGGCGAGGGTCTGCGCTTCGTCTTCGGGCACCGCCTCCTCCGGGTGATCGCGGCGACGACCGCGACGGGCAACCTGTTCGGCGGCGGGATGTTCGGCGCCGTCTCGATCGTCTTCCTCGTGAGGGTCGTCCACGCCTCCCCGGGCGTGATCGGAGCCCTCTTTGCGGCCGGCGGGGCAGGGGGAGTGCTGGCGGCACTGCTCTCCTCGCAGGTCGCTCGCCGCATCGGCGGGGCGCGGGCGACGCTCGCAGGCTCGCTCGTCAGCGGAGGCTTGCTCCTCGTCCCGCTCACAACGAGGGGGGCGGGCCTCGCGCTGTTCGCCGCCGGCTACTTCGCTTTCGGCTTCGGTGCCGTGCTCTACAACGTCAACCAGGTCAGCTTCCGCCAGCGCCTCTGCCCCGAGCGACTGCTCGGGCGGATGAACGCCACCATCCGCTTCGTCGTCTGGGGCACCCTTCCCGTCGGCGGGCTGCTCGGCGGCGCCATCGGCACAGCGATCGGGCTCCGCCCGACGCTGTGGCTGGCGGCGCTCGGGGGCTCGCTCTCCACGCTCTTTCTCGTCGCGTCGCCGATCCGGTCCATGCGCGACTTCCCGCCTGCCCCCGAGCCCGGCGCCTAGGCCATGCGGCCAACGATCGACAAAAGACTGTCTACGCCCCGACGAGAGAAGTCGTCGTAATTCCGAGGCCGTCGAAGAGCATCTCCCATCGCCATGTCGCTTCCCCTGCTGCGAACATCAGCCCGAACCCTCCTCGAGCTCGTGCTCGACGGCTCGCCGGACCCAGCTCGACACCGAGCGATCGTCCTCGCCGGCACGCCGCCGAATCTCCTCAAGGGTCTCAGGGGCGAAGCGGACGGGGACCAGCTCGGTCAGCTTCGAGCGCCGCCGGCGAGGCGGACCCTGGGGGCGCTGGTTCTCAGGGTCTGCGTAGAAGTCGTACTCCTCTTTGCGGGTCATCTTGCTCGCGCTCATCGTTCCTCCCGGTATCGCTTCGCTAACTGGTCGGCCGTGTCGTAGCAGCCGATCGGACGGCATCTGGTCGGATCACCTGAGTCGGGTGGTGCCAGCGGCACGACAAGGACCCTGCCGCCCACCTCTGCCACCATGAGCCAATGCGCTGGCGGCTTGGCTGGGTAGAAGACCGGGTCGGCTCGCCACACGTCGTAGACGTCGTCGACCCCGAGACCAGCGTGCTTGAAGAGGTGGGCGACCTGCTCGTCAATCTCGAAGGGATCCTCGTCATCGAGGAGGTCGATGTCGAACAGATCGGCCACTGAACCGATGGTAATACAACCGGATACGAGGTTGCGCTGCTGCAATGGGGCGGCCTCGATCGCTCTAGTGGGTTTTACGGGGCACTAATCCCTATGGTGGCAGGAGCGTCGCATGCGGTCGGCGTTCGGGTGCGAGGGTCAGGCCAGCCATCCGCGCCGTTCCTGAGGCACGGAGAGCCCGACGCCCTGCACCTGGTCCGCGCCGTGTCGCCGACCAGGTGCTTTACTACTTCGAGATGCCGAGCGAGCACATCGTCGTCGACGGGTCGAACATCGCTACCGAGGGCCGCAACGAGCCGAGCCTCGCCCAGCTCGAAGCCGCCGTCGCCGAGCTGCGGCGCGAGTACCCCCACGCCGAGGTCACCGTCATCGTGGACGCCACCTTCTCGCACCGCATCGACCGCTCCGAGCTGGCGCGCTTCGAGGCCGGGGTGGTCGAGGGCGAGTACGTCCACCCCCCCGCCGGCGCCATCGGCCGCGGGGACGCCTTCCTGCTTCGGGTCGCCGAGAAGGTGGACGCCATCGTCCTCTCGAACGACTCCTTCCAGGAATTTCACGGCGAGCACCCGTGGCTCTTCGACCGCGGCAGGCTGATCGGAGCCACACCCGTGCCGGGCGTCGGATGGATCTTCAGCCCGCGCAACCCGGTGCGCGGGCCGACTAGCCGCCGGGTCGTGCGCGACTCGGACCGCGCCAAGAAAAAGGTCTCAAAGGCCATCGCCGTCGCCACGAAGGAGGCGGCCGGAAGTCCTCGACCGGCCTCCGAGGCCGGCTCGGCGGCCGGCCGGCCAAGCGCCGCGGCGGCCAGCGTGAACGACCCGCTCAGCTTCATCTCGTTCATCGCCGAGCATCCACTTGGCGCCGAGGTCGACGGCGAGGTCGAGAGCTACACCTCTCACGGCGCCGTCGTCATGGTGGGCGGCACCCAGTGCTATCTCCCGCTGGCCAACATGGCCGTCCCGGCCCCGCGGGCGGCTCGCGAGGCGGTACGCCGCAAGGAGCGGCGCAGCTTCGTCGTCACCGCCCTCGACCCCCAGCGCCGGGGCGTCGAGCTCTCGCTGCCCGGCGTCGGCGCCGTCTCGGGCCACCCGAGCGAGGAGACGATCGCCGCCGAGCTCAAGCTCGTGAAGAAAAAGGTGGCTTCGGCCAAGGGGGTACCTGGCGGCGGGAAGAAGGCGCCCTTGGCCGCGATGGCGCCCAAGGCGAAAGCCGCCCCGGTCGGAAAGCCAGCCGCTCCCGCTGGTCCGGCCGCCGCCCGGGCCACGAAGGCGACCGCTGCCGGAAAGACCGTTGCGGCTCCGGCGCGACCGCCGGCCCCGGCCCGCAATCCGGCGACGGCCCGACAGCCGGCGCCGGTGACGCCGCAGCCTCGCAAGAGGCCGCCGAAGGCGACCCCCGCCTCCCCCCGAAGGCGTCCTGGCCGGTGACGGACCGTCTTCCGCTCCCGACAGAGCTGATCCCGCATCGCGAGCCCTTCCTTCTCGTGTCGGAGCTCACAGCGCTCGAGCCCGGTCAGCTGGCACGGGGGGTCTGGCGCCTGAGCGGCAAGGAGGACTTCTTCGCCGGGCACTTCCCCGGGCGTCCCACCCTGCCCGGCGTGCTCATGGTCGAGGCGCTCGCCCAGCTCGGTGCCGCCGCCCTGCTGGCCGACGAGCGATATCGTGGCCGCCTGCCGCTCTTCGGCGGCATCGACAGGGCGCGTTTCCGCCGCCAGGTCGTCCCGGGCGAGACCCTCGAGCTGGAGGTGACCCTCGGCCGGCTGTCGGCCCGCGCCGGCACCGGTCACGGCGAGGCCACCGTCGCCGGATCGCGCGCCTGCGAGGTTGACCTGCTCTTCGTCTTCGCTGAGCGAGGCTGACCGGAAGGACAGCCCCGCGACTCGGTCGGACGCCAGGCGGAGGAGCCTTTCCGTGCGGTGCGCGGTTACTTGCCCACTCTAAGTGGCACAATTCGGCAATTCGGTGATATAGTCCCGCGACTCGTTCGCGGTACTTGGACTAGTGCCACGGCTTGGGCGGACCTCGGGGGGCCAGGGGATCACGGTGGACACGCAATGAAGGGGCGATGGTCGCCAACGGCGAGATCCGGTGGCGCGCATCTGCACGCAGCCCGTGTGCCCATTCCGCGCTGCAAGATGGACCGCCTACGCCGTCCGGATGACGGTCAGAGCCTCGTAGAAGTGCTTGTCGCCATCCTCCTCATTACCGTCGTCGTGCTTCCTCTCACGTTCATCCTCATCTCCACCCAGCACGGCGCCAGCACCTACCACCTCCGAGCGGAGGCGGCCGACCTCGGCACGAAGGCGCTCGAGACCGCCCAGTACCAGACAGCCAATGGCATCAGCCCAACCTCGGGAGTTACGACGACGACGGAGTACTCGGGGGCAGATAAGTTCACCCTTGCCGTCGACTTCGAGCTCGTGACGGGAACGGGTGCGGCTTCCAGCCTCTGTTCCGTGCCTACCGGGACGACCTCGAGCCACATTTGGTCCGTCGAGGCAACGGTGAGCTGGAGGCAGGGTCAAGTCGTCGAAAGGACGCTCGTGTCGCCGTCCTACGCCGATCTCGCCGACATCGATGCAGGCGAGATCGCCGTGCCGGTCTACAACGCCGACGATGCCACGCTCGAGACCGCAACGCCGATCTACATAAGCGTCCAGGGCTCCTGCGAGAGCGGCAGCTGCGGAACCATTCCGAGTAACGAGGATCTGAGCGAGTCTGCCAACACAGGCTCGAGCGGGTGCGCTGTCTTCCCCAACCTGTACGCGGGAACCGGCGTCAGCTACGCAATCACCGCCTCGTCGAGCACCTCGTCCAACCCGGGGTTCGTCGACCCGAACGAGCTCTCGGACAACGCGACGTCGCCAGGCGTCGCAGTACGCACGGATGTATCGGTACAGGCGAACCAGGTGACGATCCTTACGAACCCCTTCATACTGGCCAAGGGCGCCACCGCGACGGTGCAGTTCCAGACGACGAGCTTCTCGGGAGGCAGCTCCAGCGTCGCCCCCGCGGCCTACCTGCCGATCTCGGTCGAGAGCTCCACGCTCGAGTGCAGCGCCATCGGTCAGGGGACCTGCGTTCTCGGGAACGGGACGTCGACAGGCGGGTTCAGCTCTGTCAGTCCGTACTCTACGGCGTTGCTCTTCCCCGGACCCTCGACGACACCTGACTACTCGGCCTGGGCGGGGGACCAGGCCGACAGCTCACCGGGAAGCGGCTTCTACCCGAGCGACGTCGCCACGAGCTTCACGGCCACCTCCGGAGTCCCCCTCAACCTGACCCTGCCCGTCTACCCGCTCAGCTTGACCCTCACCGTGAAGTCGGATGCCGGAACGCTCACCTCCTTGACAGCGACAGACGCGCCAAGCGGCGATACCGTCACCCTCAACAGCCCGAGTGGCGGGACAAGTGCCACCGGGATGCCGCTTGGCCAGTTCGAGCTCAGTGCGGTCACGACCGGCACCTCCTCGACGGTGAGCCCCGCCTATGTCTGGGTCCTGCCGACCGGTGTCTGCAGCTCCACGACGGTGATGACTCAGCCATGCGCGTCTCCGTCGGTCTCCTCCGTGGCGGTCACGGTCGGATGACGTCGATCTCAAGAAAGGTCCGCGCTCTCGTAAGGCGCGCCGCCCGTCGGTTGCCGGAGGCTGGCACGGACGAGGGTCTCACGTTGATCGAGCTTCTCGTCTCAATCGCCGTCACGGCGATCATCGTCCCGGTCATCGTGCTTCTCATCGTCACCCTCGTTCGAGCCAACGTGAACGTCGCGAACACAATGGTCGGAGTCCGTCAGGACGAGACCGCCGGGGAGGCGCTCGTGCAGTACCTCCACGGCACGACCGTGATACTTCCCGGCTCGAACGCGACGACGCTGAACGCCAGCATCCTTGACGGTTATGACCAGAGCTCCTACGAGGCTGACACGGCGACCCTGAACGCCACGCTGGATGACTCGGCCAATCCCAACTTGGACGGCACGTTCCAGACGACGCTCACGCCCGACGGTGGCAGCGGCGCGAGGACCGTGAGCACCTACGACGCCATCAATTCGACATCCGTCTTCACCTACTACTACAACGGAAGCGCCGGCCTCACGTCGACGGCGGCCCCCACGGACTCCATGCTGAGCGAGATCGTCGCGGTCGAAGTCAACGTGACCTTCCTCGCCGGCCCGCATGTCCCAGCAGCGGGTTACCAGGTGCGCCCCACGCACTTCGACACCACGGTCTACCTCCAGAATTCCTCTGGTGATCCAGCGCCTGGCACGACTACGACCCTCTCCCCGCCGGGCAACCCTGTCCTCAACTCTCCGGCCACTGTCACCGCCGCCGTGAGCCCCACACCAGACGGCGGCACCGTGACGTTCACGGTGTCCTACGGCGGGACCGCCGAGAACGTCTGCTCGACGCCGGTGGACGTGAGCACAAGCACCGGCAAGGCGAGCTGCACCTTCACACCGACAGCCTCGGGCAGCTACTCGGTGAGCGCGACCTACTCGGGCACGAGC
Organism: Acidimicrobiales bacterium; assembly: GCA_050742375.1. Taxonomy (GTDB): domain Bacteria; phylum Actinomycetota; class Acidimicrobiia; order Acidimicrobiales; family Bog-793; genus JAKATT01. Next base: position 11,062 of record JBOGHY010000052.1, read on the forward strand.
GACTTTCAGCCCTCGACGTCGACCTCGGCGACCTTCGTGATCCCCATCTCGACGACCACCACGCTCACTGTCACCCCGTCGAGCGGCGCGCTCGCCACGTCAGCGACCGTCAGTCCTGCTCCCGACGGCGGGACGGTCATGATCTATGTCCCGGGACATGGAGGGTACCCGCACGGATGCTCGAGTTCGCCTTCTACGGTGTCCCTCCCCGTCACCTCCTCGGACAACACGGTGACCTACAACTTCACGGGCCTGTGCAACAGCACCACTTACTCGGTGACAGCGACCTACTCGGGCTCGCCGGACGGGCTATATGCCGGCTCGAAAGACACGGGCAGCGGAACGCCGTGAGATCACTCAGTGTTGTCGTGCGACACTTCCGCCGGCGGCTGCACGGCCGGAACGACTCAGGCCAGGCGCTCTGGCTCGCAATCATCCTTGTCGCATTCGTCGCCCTGTTCGTCCCGATAATGGCGTCGCAGGTAACCTCAAACACGTCATCGCTCGACGCCGCTGTCAACAAGCATGCCGCGCTCGCCGCCGCCGAGGCAGGTATCCAGTGGTACCGGGACGAGCTCGACTCCTATTCGTCGTACTACACCTACACGAAGGCCAACAATCCGCTCGGCGACCCCGCCCTAGCCGGCTACTGCGGAGCGGGCCTGGCGTCTACCTGCGGCCTCTCCGGCACCAATCCGTCGGAGGCCTTCACCTACGCGCCGGACGCTTCGCAGCTGTTCGTCGCGAACGGCAATAGCGGCGCAGCAGGATCCGTCGTTCTCACGGTCACCGGTCGAGCAGGCTCTCCCGGGAGCTACGCCTACGTCGTGGCAAAGGCGACCTTCAGCGCACAGTCGGTCCTCGACGATGCCTACTTCTCCAACTACGAGGTGCTCGACCCGAACTCGGACACGGTCCAAGACACCGACGTCTCGGTCTGTCCTGTCACCGACGCAAGCTGCGCCGTGCCCTGTAAAGGTAGCGACAAAAGCTGCGTCGAGGAACCGGAGGTCTCCTTGGACCTCTCCTACGGCTCGGTGAGCAGTGTGAGCCTTTGGACCGCCATGTGCCTCTACGACACCTACAGCCCGAACACCTTCCTCGACTCGCTCGGACAGACCTTAGAGTTGGGGCCGAACGCGTCCGGCTCCCCTTACTACGGACCTTTCCAGGGCGACAACGGCTTCAGCTTCGAGCTCAACTCGAGCGACCAGGTCGTCGCGAGCGGCGGCGTCTCGAAGGTGGAGGTGCAGGGGGTCGCATGCGCCGACCCGTACGACTTCGTGGATGGGGAGACATTCGACGGGCCCGTCTACACCAACGACCAGCTGCACGTGTGCGGGTCGCCGGCATTCAACGGGGCTCCCGTCTCCCTCCAGTCCGGGGCGTCCTCCAATACCGTCTACGCGTGGAAAGTCCCAGGCTCCGTCCTTGGTAGCGACGGTAACTACCACCCGGCGGGCTACACGGTGGACACCGTCAACTGCAATGGCACCGATGACGATCCGGGCCTCGCGCACGGCGTCGAGCTGAACGGCACCCAGTCGCTCCCGACGCTCAACTCGCTCCTCGCCGAGTACGGGACGAGCACCCCGCCGAGCAGCACGTCGGGGACGGGCTGCACCTACGTCGGCCCGACGATGATCGAGCTTGTCACCCAGAGCGGCACGACGACGATGGACGTGTGGAGCCCGCTCTCCACCAACACGACGATCACGACCTCTGCCTGTTCCAACGGCCAGACGTTCTCGGCTAGCACCCCGCTCATCACCGGCATCGCCCTGCCGAGCGACGGCGTCGTCTACGTTCAGAACTACACGCTCACCTCGGGCTCTCTCCTGCCGGCGGTGCCGAGCGACGGTTCACCGCAGAGCTCGTCGTCGTGCTTCAACCCCTACCAGTCGAACGACTCCGACACGAGCTCCGCATGCTACGAGGGTGATGTCTACGTAGAGGGCGAGCTGCACGGCCAGCTGACGATCGCCTCGAGTGCCAACATCATGGTCACCCGGGACCTCACGTACTACTGCGCCGACGGCGCCGGAGCCGCCTCCGACGCGGATCCTGCGTCGACCTCGGCGTGCACGAACAGCTCGACTCCGGACGTCCTTGGCCTCGATGCGCAGCTGGACGTCCTGATCTCAGGTAACGACCCCAACAACAATATGGCCTCTACCAGCGACTGCAGTTACGACGGCACGGGTGTGCCCACGAATACCGGCACGAAGCTCGGCGGTACCTCGTACCCGCTCGACCCGGCAGGTGTCTGGCCGTGGCTGTGCAATCCGAAGAACGTCATCATCGACGCGGCCGTTCTGGCGCTTCAGGGATCGTTCGGGGTGGAAAACTGGGGGACAACCCCCTACTCTGGCTACGCCAATCTGAACGGGACCGACCTGAGCGAGTACCGCGGCCCGTTCGGGATCAGTGGTACGAACGGTTACTACAAAGATTTCAGCTACGACAGCCGGCTCGACTACGTGACGCCGCCGCACGTGCTGCCGACCGGCGTCCCTGTCTGGCAGGTAGGCAAGTACGTCGTCTGCGGGGACTCCGGCTGTCCGCCCGTTGGCTGAGTCCGCAACGACGCACTCGACTCGGACCACGCCAGCTTTCTATGGGATGGAGGCCGACCTCTTCCAGGCCAAGCGCGGCGACCATGCCACTCCGCGACGGTCGACGTCCTTGCCCGCGACACGGTGGATCCGACCGCGTCCTCCGAGATCGCCGAGGCAGTGGCACTGAAGTCTGGAGTCCCCTCACCCAGAACACCGAGCCCAACTACACCTCGGGCACGGCGGCCGACTGCGGGACGTTCTCGCCCTCTCAACCCTGGCAGGCGGGCCTGCCGGTGCCGTCCGGACCGAGCGGTTCCGGCGGAGTCATCTTCGTCCAGGGCGAGCAGACGGGCTCCGGGTGCACGAATTTGCAGCTATCAGTCGGGCGTCACGGTCTACCCGGGGGCCAAGTCGGGCGACTGCCCCACGCCGTCCGGCGATGTCGGCGTGTACACCTGTCCCGCCCGGCGCCACGTCGTCGACGCCGCCCGTCGGCCAGGCCCTCCAGACGGGCTCCACCTGCATCAATCCCCACTACACGAACCTGGCCTACAACCCGTCCGATCCAGCTCCACCCTCGCCCGGGCTCTCGCCGAGCTCCCCACAGTGCACCGAGGGCGACGCCATCATCTCGGGGGAGCTTCGCGGCAAGCTCACCATCGCCACCTCCGGCAACATCGTCGTCAGCAACGACGTGACATATCAGTGCGCCGACGGGAGCGGCGGCGCTAGCACGGCCGATCCGGACAGCGTCGCCGCCTGCGACACCTCCGGACGAACGCCGTTCTCGGCCTTCTCGCCCAGGGCGAGTTCATCGTGGCCCGCCCGCTCACCACGAGCGGGAGCGCCGACCCGACCTGTGCGTCGGATGCCACCGGATCGCCGCTTTCTCTGAGCGACGTGGTGCCCTGGAGTTGCGACATCAACAACGCCATCATCGACGGTGCCGCCGTCACCCTCAACGGCTCCACCTACGTACCCTGGTACAGCAATGGAAGCTCGGGAACCACTACCAGAACGGCACGAACATCAACTACTACCCCGGCTTCAACGGGACCTCAAGCGACATAGGCTACGCGCAGGTGATCAACTACGACACGAGGCTCGGCTACCTGACGCCTCCACACCTGCTGGCGGCTACCGATACCGACTGGGCGATCAGCTCCTTTGTAGTCTGCGGCACGATCGACACCGAGACCTTCACGCCGTTGGCCTCGAGCGGGGCTCAGCAGCTGAACTGCCCCTCCATTCCGTAAGCCGAGTCACCCCGCCGGGTCGCGCCCGCCTGCCCGCCGGGGTGATTATCAAGCCAGCAGGCCGGACGAGGGGTGGTCCCTTGGGGCCGGCAAGCGACGGAATCCTGTGTTCTCCGTCGGGCTTGCCCCGGCCGGAGGGCGCAGCCCCAGGCCGCTGAGGGCGGGGCCGCTGCTCGCGCTCAGGCTCCTTGCTTGGTGTACTTGTCCTCCGTCGACAGGGTGACCGTCGGGGGCGTGGCGGCAACGCCCGGTATGCCGAGTGCTGCGCTCGGGTCGAATGCGAGCGTGAAGGCGTTCTCTCCGACCATCCCTCCGCAGGCGAGGATCTGGCCCAGCATGGACGGGGCGTTGGCGTAGTCGATCTGCCCGGGAGAGTAGAAGAACGCCGTTATGGAAGGCGCCGAGGTCGGTACGGCGAAGTTGGTGCTGTTGGACAAGCTGACGTCGATGGTGGAGGTGCTGCACGTCGACCCTGGGGAGGCCAGCACCGAGAAGTCGTGATGAGGCGCCGGGCTCGCCGAGCAGCCGGAGGTCGTGCAGCCGTTGGCCTCGAAGGTGTTGGAGTTCTGGAGCGTGAGCGACTGCACCACGAGCGCTATGTCGGTGTTGAAGACGAAGGTGTGGGCGTTCTGGTAGCTGACGGCGCAGGTGGGCGCGTATACCACCGTCTTTTGGGTGGCGGTGCTGATGGTTGTCATGAAGGCATCGTCGGCCCCCGAGCTGTAGCTGTGGAAGTAGTCGCCGCAGGCCGGGTAGCCGGGGCCCGGGACCTGGATGACGTTCCAGCCACCCGACACCCACGAAGCGATCGACGGGTCGTAGACCGGGAAGGCGATCGGAGTGGTGATCGAGGACGGGCAGGTCAGGCCCCCGGTTCCGGGAGAGCTTGTGCCTTTGATCTCGCTCCCCCCAGAGGTGGATATCGACAGCGAGGCTTCGGCGTTGCCGTCGATCGTGCCCGAGTTGGACAGGCTGATGGCACCCGATATCGCCGTGGCGTTGCCCTTGACGAGGGAATTCCCGGTCATGGTGAGACCACTGCTCGAGCTCCCAGAGCACGAGGTGACGTTGCCGCCGATCGTGGCCGAGTTCTGGAGGGTCACGGTGCCCGCCGAGCCGACGTCGCCCGCGAACGAGCAGGCGTTCGAGAGGGTGATCGGGTCGAGAGAGGTGACGGATCCCTCGCTCGTCGTGCCGTTGTCGCAGGTGAGAAGCTGGCCCGCATAGATGTCGGGGATATTGGTGCTCGACTGGTTGATCACGGCGGCGTTGGTCAGGTCGAGGTCGCTCTCGGTGAAGATGGCGTAGCCGATCGCCGGTGACTGGGACGTGCCGGCGGAGGCATGGATGGCCACGTCCTCTGCCATGGCCGTCGACGCCGCATGCGGCGCCTTGCCGATCGAGGTCAGCGTGGCGTGATCAGGAACGGTGGATCCGCCGAGAGTTGTGCCGGTGCAGGGGAGGGTGACGCCGTTGGCGGAGTAGCTGACCGCCACCTTGTAGCTCGACTGCGACCCATCCACGCCCAGGCTTCCCGAGAGCTGGCAGGGGAAGTTGGAGTAGTCGGTGATGGCCCGCAGCGAGTTGACCTCGGTGGCGAGCCCGGACTGCGCCGCCATCTCACCTTGGCTGTTGGACTTGTAGGAGCTGGACTCGTGCAGACCGGAGATGCTCGTCGAGATCGCAATGCCGAGCGCGGCCAGGATCAGCACCGCGATGATGAGGACGAGGATCAGGGCGCTTCCAGCTTCGTCGCTCCTCGCCCGCGCAGCTCGCACGTTGGCTCTGTGATGGCTCACTTCTCGCTCCTTCGGTCCGTTCAGTTCGCAGGTTCTGTGGCGGTGGAAGGCTCGACGGTGAGGCATGTGGCACCCGAGGCAAGCGTCGTCGTCGGGACCATGCCGTAGGGCGTGTCGAAAGCGGCGACGGAGGACTTGATGACGAGCGACTGGTAAAGGCGCCCGGACCTGTTGCGCAGCTGCAGGTCGATGGCGAGCGACTGCGGGGATCCGGCGACGGGGGTGGGAAGGGAGAATGGCGCCACCGAGCTGTTCACGACAGAGCGCGCGACGGTCACCAGCTGGCCGGGCTGGCCGGGGACGAACTGCTCCTCCTCGAGGCGGTTGGCCGAGGTGTTGACCACCCACTGCTCCCACCGGGTGGTCTGCGTGGTGACCGCGCCCGTGGTGCTGGCAGAGACGACCTGCTCGACGCGGACTGCGAAGCCGGACGTGGCCGTCGTGCCGCTCGAGGCGAGCTGTGTCGGCAGGCATATGGCCGCGGCCGATCCGACCTGCGCCTCGAGGTTCTCGATGGCGAGGCGGGCCTGGGCGGCGGCGGCGACAGTGCCCTCGGCGTTCGAGGTGACGGTGGTGGTCGTCTCGAGGAGAGGCGGGATGACCGCCATGATCACAAGAAGGATCGCCATCGCCACCACCAGCTCGACAAGGCTGAAGCCGGCTTCCGGCGCGACGTCACTCGACCTGAGCCGGCCTCGCAATGGGGCCGGTATCTCTCCCCCGACCGATCTCCTCATGGTGCCGACACCGCGTCCTCGCTCACGACCCTGTCGGAGCTGCCCGTCGGCCCCTTCCAGCTGACCACGACCACCACTGTCACGAGGCCCGGAGCAGACGAGCTGACCGTCGGATAGGTCGAGATGTCGTAGGTGATCCCCTCGGTCACCGTCGAGCTGTGGGGGACGAGGGGAGGATCGGAAGGGTTGGTGTTCGTCGTCGGGATCGTCGCCCCGTTCAGCCTCAGGGTGTAGGTGCTTCCCGAGACCGAGATGTTCGGGTCGGTCGAGAGGGTTTCGGCGGAGGGGTTCAGGCCGCTCTGCAGGTCCGGGAAGGGAAGTGCCACTACCTGGGCCATCGTGGCCGAGGCGAGGGCCGTCGCGACAGAGTGCTCCTTCGACAGCGAGGCGGCCGACATGCTCCCTATCACGCCCCATTCGGCTCCGAGCAGTACCACGGCGATCAGGCTCATCGCGATGACGACTTCGATGATGCTGAGCCCGGCGTCATCCCGGGCGGCGCGACATGTCGCGCCCACGGCACCCCAAAGGAACCGGACACGGCGCCCCGCCCCCGGACTGCGCGCTGACCGCGGCCGGTCACCCACTCTGCGTATCCTATCCACCGTCCCCACCCTCCAGTGGTCGCGCTGAAGTTTACCCCATTGGCCGACCCACTAGTGGTCTTTTCGCAGGTCACACTCCGCGTGAGCTTCGTAGAGACTATGCACCGGCGGGGGAGCAGCAGCGGCGCCGCCGGTCGTGGCAGGCTGGCCATGTGCGCATCGCCACCTGGAACGTCAACTCGCTGAAGGCGCGCATGCCCAAGGTCGAGGCGTGGCTCGCCGACGCGAAGCCGGACGTGCTCTGCATGCAGGAGACCAAGCTCGCAGACGGCGCCTTCCCCGAGATGGCCTTCACCGCCCTTGGCTACGAGGCGGCCTACCACGGCAACGGGCGCTGGAACGGGGTCGCCATTCTCTCCAAGGTGGGGATCGAGGACCCGCGGGCGGGCTTCGCCGGCGACATCCCGGCTGAGATCGAGGAGTGCCGTATCCTGTCCGCCACCTGCGGCGGGGTGCGCGTCACGAGCGTCTACGTGCCCAACGGGCGCGAGGTCGGGAGCGAGTTCTACGAGGCGAAGCTCGCCTGGCTCGGCCGCCTTCGCGACGACGTGAAGGCAACCGCGAGCCCCGACGACAAGATCGCCATCTGCGGCGACTTCAACGTCGCCCCAGATGACCGTGACGTCTTCGACATCACCAAGCTCCATGGCGCCACCCACGTCAGCCCTCCGGAGAGGGCGGCCTTGGAAGAAGTGGCGGCTTTCGGGCTTTATGACGCATTTCGTGAGGTCTATCCGGGCGTCGACAAGCTCTACAGCTGGTGGGACTACCGCGCCGGCGACTTCCACAAGGGCCGTGGTATGCGCATCGACCTCGTCCTCGTCACCGAGGCGCTTCGCAGCCGCATCACCTACGCCCTCATCGACCGGGAGGCCCGAAAGGGGATGGGGAGCGAGCGCCCACCCTCGGACCACGCCCCGGTTTTCGTCGACTTCGACCTCTGAGCGCTCGCCTCAGGTGCCGGCGATCGGGCCGGCGTCTGAGTAGCCCTGGCGGATGCCCTGGCCCGCCCGGCGTGTGAGCTGGTCGGGCTCGTACAGCATCCAGTAGGCGTTGCGGGCGTGCTTTCGCGCCCGCGCCTCGCCGACGGGGACGAGATCGGTCGGGTCGTCCTCCTCGTTCTCGTGCACGAAGACCTCGAGGATCGGCGTCGAGGTCATGAGCTGGGCGAGCATGATCCCCTGGGAGGCTTCGTGGGCGCAGATCTCGTCGATGGGTGCGCGCCCGGGCATGCCGAGGGCGACGACGATCCTGCAGCCGTCCTCCTCGATGAGGCGCTTGCAGGCCACCGCCAGGTCCTTGAAGCCCGGCACGGTGCGGTAGGCGACGGCGAAGCGCTCGCCGAAGCCGGGACAGCTTTTCAGCTCGTCGAGGGCGAAGCCGCCGAGGTCGAGCCGGGCGAACATCGTGTCGACGACTCCGATCTGATCCACGGTGCTCATCCTGTCAGGCCCGCTCCAAGCGGGCGAGCGCTAGGCCTGCCCGCCCAGCCCGCCCCGCCTGATGGGCCCGACCCGCCTGACGGGCCTCCAAGTCCTGTGCCAAGTTCGAGACTCTGCGCCACCGCGGCAAGTGCTCGGTCCAGAGTCCACAACAGCGCGTCGATGTTGAGCCGGGCGGCCGCGAGCAAGTGGGCGTCGACATAGCCGATCCCGAGCCCGTGCAGCCGGCGGCTCTCGATGAAGGCCGCTACCTCGGAGGTGGTCGCCACCTCTGATTGCGGCAGGTTGCCCAAGAGCCGGAGGAGCTCGGCTCGTCGCGACAGATTGCCGAGGGCGAGCTCACCGGTCACGAAGGGATGACCGAGGACCATGGCCCGCTCCAGCAACTGCGAAAGCGTGCTGTTCCCGTTCCGCAGGTGGTCGACCCAGACCGATGTGTCGACCAGGATCACGATCCTTCGGACCGCCGGCGCGGTGCACTCGTGAGATGAGGCTCGCTGCCACCCAGTCGCGCCAGGCGGCGTGCGCTCTCCCGCTCGATGAGGGCCTGAAGGGCGAGTCGGACCACGGTGCTCTTTGCCGATGTGCCGGTCAGAGCCTGCGCCTCGGCTAGCAGCTCGTCGTCCAGGGCCAGGGTGGTCCGCATGCTTCGTCCTCCTCGTGCACGACTGAGAGCATCGTTTGACAACAATAGTCGTGCCGGTTGCCTCGGCATACGGGCCGGAGCTCCCGGCCGGGCCGGGGATCTCGGGTACACCGCCGGGGGTCGTAGTTCATGGCCGGGGCCGGGGGTCTCGGGTTCACGGCCGGGGTCGGTAGTTCTTCCCAACCTATGCGCATCGTGTGCGCCTAATTATTTTTGTTGCCCGAGGGAGCGGAGAGGCAGAGTTAGGAGGGAGCGTCGACAATCCTCGTCCCCGCCAAGATGCCGGCTGCGGTCGAGAGCGCGCCGGCCTCCGCCAGTGGGTCGGACTCCGCCGAGCGCACACCGGCCTCGGCCAAGGCGCCCACCTCCGCCAGTGGGCCGGACTCCGCCAGTGGGCCGGACTCCGCCGAGCGCACACCGGCCTCCGCCGAGCGCACACCGGCCTCTGCCGAGCGCACACCGGCCTCTGCCGAGCGGGCGGCGGCATGCGAGCTCGTAGCCAGGGGCAGCTCCCTAAGGAAGAAGGCCAGCACGAAAGCCGCCGCCAGCAGCGGAACGAAGTCGAAGAAGACCGGCGGCAGAGAGTTGGCAAAGGAGACGACGAGGTCGTGGTGGATGTCGGACGGGAGATGGGCGAGCATCGCCGGGGTGATGCCGCTCGCATGTACGGCGGCCCTCTTGGCGTCCTGCGGTGGCAGGTGCAGAGAGAGCTGAGCGGCGAGCCGTGTGGTGAAGAGAGTCCCAGCCAGGGCGACGCCGATCGCTCCTCCGATCTGGCGGAAGAAATTGACGCCCGATGTCCCGACGCCGAGATCCTCGAACTTCACCGAGTTCTGCACCACGAGCGTCATCACCGGCATGATCAGACCGAGGCCGAGGCCGAGCACGATCATGTCGATGCTCGAGGCCAGCGAGGAGGTGCGAGGACCCATCGTGGACAGCAGGTACAGGCCGGCGGCGGACGCCCCAGTGCCGAGGACCGGGAAGACCTTGTAGCGCCCCGTCCTGCTTATGAGCTGGCCGGTGAGGATTGCCGACGCCATCATCCCCCCGACGAGCGGCAGCAGCAGCAGGCCGGAGCCCGTGGCGCTCGCCCCGCCGACGAGCTGCAGGAAGATGGGCAGGTAGCTGACGGCACCGATCATGGCGAAGCCGACGGCGAAACCGAGACCGATGGCGACTGTGAAGACCGGGTTGCGAAAGAGCCGCAGCGGCATCACAGGCTCGGGCGCCCTCTGCTCGACGAGGACGAAGCCGGCAAGGGTGACTACGGCACCGGCGCCGAGCAGGACGATCGGTGCCGAGGACCAGGCATAGGTGGTCCCCCCGAGGCTCATGAGAAGGACGATGCAGCTGACGCCCGCCGCCAAAAGGGCCGTCCCCCAGTAGTCGATGACGGCCTTGCGCTTGATCCGGGGAAGGCGCAGGCCCACCCAGATCACACCGAGAGCCACGGCGCCGATGGGCAGGTTGATGTAGAAGATCCACCGCCAGCTGGCGTGCTGGGTGAGGAAGCCCCCGAGGATCGGCCCAATAACGGTCGCAATACCGATCATCGGCATCATCACGCTCATGTAGCGGCCCCGCTCGCGGGCGCTGATCACCTCGCCGATGATTGCCTGGGCGCCGATCATGATGCCGCCGGCTCCGATGCCCTGGAGCGCGCGGAACGAGATCAGCTCCATCATCGACTGGGAGAGGCCCGACAGGGCGGAGCCGACAAGGAAGACGACGATCGCGAAGATGAAGACGTTCTTTCGCCCGAGGAGGTCGCCCACCTTGCCGTAGATCGGGATCGTGACGGTGGCGGCGAGCAGGTAGGCGGTGATCACCCACGAGAGCTGGTTCAGCCCGTGCAGGTCGCCGGTGATGGTCGGCAGGGCTGTGGCGACGACGGTCTGGTCGAGCGCCGAGAGCAGGATGGCGAGGATCAGCCCGGCGAAGATGATGTGGACGCGCCGGCGCCCCCGCTCGGCCATCCGCGGGCCACCTTGTCGATCGGCCGACGCGTCGGCCGGCGCGCCGAGGTGGAGGTGGCGGAGGATCCCGCCTCCGGGCGAGGGACCGAGGCCCGAAGACCCCTCTCGAGAATCTCGAACGCCTCTCTCACGAGGGTTTCGAAGGGGTGGTCGGCGCTGCCCTCCCAACGCTGGTAGGCGACCCGCAGGGCCGAGGCGCCGGCCGCCGCCAGGAGCGACGGGTAGAGGTCGGTCTCGATGTCTGTTCCGAGGTGGGCGGCGATGGTTTCGGCGAGCGCCCGTTCCAGGGCCGCAAAGGCGGCGATGTGGCGGGGAAGCAGCGCCGGGCATTTCCCCACGAGCTTCTTTCGCGCCATGAGCTCGTCGCGGCGTCCGGATGACTCGGCCGCCAGCCGGCAGAGTGCCGTCCGGAGCGCCGACACCACACCCACGTCGGGAGACTCTGCGAGGGCGGCGACGAGGCGCTCGTCGAGGTCGGGCGGGTCACCGGTAAGGGCCTCTTCCTTGGAGGAGAAGTAGTTGAAGAAGGTGCGCGGCGAGACGTCGGCGGCCTCGCTTATCTCCTCCACGGTGACGTGGTCGACGCCACGCTCGCAGGCGAGAGACAGGGCGGCGTCCTGGAGAGCCTTGCGGGTGGCGCTCTTCTTGCGCTCCCGGCGGCCCCCGTCGTGCTCGTGCGCCATCTCGATCGCAGTCACGACGACATTATTGCACATTCTGCAACATTGCGCAAACTGCACGCAGCGCCCACCATAGGAGTTAGGGCGCCAGACCGCCCGCCCGTGGGAGCGACGGGGTGCTGTGCGTTTGGAAAGCCCGCTCAGCAGTCGGCCAGAGCGCCCAGCGAGCCGCAGATGTCCGCGCGGCGAGGGCCCAGATGGCCGATCAGCTCCACGAGCGCCGTCCGCCGGATGCGCTGCAGGTTGTCGAACGATGCGGCGCACTCGACCGGCAGACCCTCCTCCTCGCCGAGCACGACCTCGGTCGGGATGCTGCGCAGCGTGCGGGTCACAGGCGCCACGACGATCGCGCTCAGCACCGGGACCGCCTCGCTGCGGGTGACGACGAGGACCGGCCTGCGCTTGTCTCCTGCCTCTGCCCACCAGATCTCCCCCTGGGCCGGGACGGCTACCACGGCTCCTCCTCGACGAGAACGCGCGTGGCTTCGTCGAGACCGGCGAGCTCCCCCTCGTCCTGTGGGTGCCGCCGGTATGCATCGACGATTGCCTGGCCGATCTGCTGGCGACGGTGTCGATCGACGAGGGCTTGGAGGCCAAGTCGGACCGCGTCCGAGCGGGTGGCCGCAGTTCCCGCGCTGACGAGCGCGTCGACCTCGGCGAGGAGCTGATCGTCTACTCGCGTAACTAGCTGCGCCATGCAAACAGCATAGCGCTTCGCAATACACATCCGACGAGCCCACACCCGCAGTACTGGCGTACGATTCGCAGTCGCGGGCCCCGGCAGGGCCGCGGGGCACCGGCGCAGGGCACCGGCCCAGCTCGTCAAGCCGGGGGAGCCGGGGGGCCGGGGGACCGGGGGACCGGGAGCTGCACGGCAGCGTCCGAGCACGGCGCCGCACCGGCAGCGTCCGAGGCGGCGAGGCCCGGTGCCGAAGCCGGGCCATCCCGGCGGCCGAGGCGGCAAATGCCGTCCCGCCGGCCGAGGCGGCAAATGCCGTCCCGACGACGAACCGACGACGAACCGACGACGAACCGACGACGAAGGAGACCTCGATGGCGTGGGACTTCTCGACCGAGCCCGAGTTCGAGGCCCAGCTCGACTGGATGAGAGAGGTCGTCCGCGGGGAGCTCTTCCCCCTCGAGACGCTCCGCCTCGACGAGCACCAGTTGAGAGCGGCCCTCGAGCCCGTGCAGGCGGA
>JBOGHY010000053.1:0-11264 GCA_050742375.1 Acidimicrobiales bacterium
GTGGTCGGTGCTTTCCTCTTCGGGCGGTCGGTAGTGCCGGAAGGAGAGATAAAACCCGACGGTGTTGGCCGCCATGAAGAGCACGGCTCCGACGATCGGCACCTCGAGGAAGGCCCCCATGAGCGCACCGCCGACGAGCGGGCTGACGCTCGATGAGAGCTGGGAGGGGAGCGAACCGACGGCAGACACCGTCGAGCGTCGACGCTCCTCGGCGACGCCCATGACGTAGGACTGGCGAGCCGGCATCCCGAGAGAGTTGGCCGCCATCCGCAAGCCGTAAGCCACCCCGGCGAGGAGAAATGTCGGCGTCCACACCATTGCGAGGAGGAAGACCAGCCCTACGGCCCGGGTCACGACCACCGTACGAACCGCTCCAAGGCGCCGGGCCAGACGGCTGGCCGCAAGGTAGGGGAACATGGTGATCAGATTTATGACGGTGTAGAGGACGCCGATCACGCCGGGGCCAACTCCGTAGCGGACGTGGAACCAGTAGGTCAGCAGCGGGCCGAGGAAGCCGAAGCCGAAGCCGTTGAGAGTATTGACCGTGGCGAGGCGCGCCAGGAGTTGGCGGGTCGACAGGCGGGGGCCGGTGGTTGCCTGCTCGCCGGTGACGCCCGCCGGCTCAGGTCGCTGCTCGCGGATGGGGAGCACCACGACGAGCAGGGCGACCGAGAAGACCGCTCCGAGCACGAAGACGAGCCGGTAGCTGGCTCCCCAGGACCAGCCGTAGTGGTGGAGGATCTCGGGGACCCAAGCCACGAGCGAGCCGAGCGCCCCGGCTGCGACTCCGATGAAGCTGATCCTGCCGAAGACGGCCGTGCGCGACCTCGGGGTGGCCGACGCCGCCAGGAGCGGTTGCTCGGCCGGAAAGACCGGTCCCCAGGAGCCTCCGCTTCCCGCCCCTCCCCCGCGCCCCACCCCGCAGAGCCCGTTCGCCAGCATGACTACGGCGAGCTCGGTCGAGACGGCGAGCCCCACTCCCCCGACGACGCCGAGGGCGGCCACCCAGAGCAGCATGCGGCGCCGCCCGATTCGATCCCCGCCCAGGCCTACCGCGAGGACGAGGCCCGCAGAGATGAACCCCCCCACGGTGAGGACGAGCCCGATCTTCGTGGACGAGTAGCCCTCCGTCGCAAGGTAGAGGGGAAACACCACGGTCAGGAAAGCCGTCGAGAAGCTGCGAACGGCCCGGCTGGCGTAGAGCCAACGAAGGTTGGAACGGAGGGCGTCGGCTCGGAGGTCGGCCGCAACCTTCCCGTCGGCGTCGCCCTTCGGTTCCGCCCGGGGCTCGGCGTCGGTCACGAGATGTTCGTGCTCCTCGCCCGCTCCTCGGCGCCCATAGGTCGATTCTCGCCGATCCGGGACCTTCCTCGGTTTCTCCCGGATCCACCCCCTCTCGCCCGCCGCCGGCGTGGAGCGGTCCCGGCAATCGTCTGCATATGATTCATCGAGGACCGGCGGCAGGGCGGGCAGCCGCCACTTCAGCTGAGGAACGAAGCACATCGAGGAGGCCGACTTGCCGGTCGTGGTGCAAAGCGTGCAGCGCACGAGCCGCGATCTCGTGGACGAGCTCGCCCGGTTCGGTGTCGCCACCCTGCACGAGGCCCAGGGCCGCACCGGCCTGCTGGCGGCGTACATGCGCCCGATCTTCCGACCGGCGCACGCCGGCGGAACGGCTCTCACCTGCGAGGTGCCGCCGGGCGACAACTGGATGATCCATGTGGCGGCCGAGCAGTCCCAGCCCGGGGACGTGCTCGTGGTGGCACCGACAAGCCCGTGCGAGGACGGCTACTTTGGCGAGCTCCTCGCCACTAGCTACGTGGCCCACGGGGTGCGGAGCCTCGTCATCGACGCCGGCGTGCGCGACGTGGCGGAACTGACCAAGATGGCCTTCCCCGTCTGGTCGAAGGCCATCTGCGCCCAGGGCACCGTGAAGGAGACCGTTGCCAACGTCCAGGTTCCCGTTGTCTGCGCCGGCACGCTCGTCCGCCCGGGCGACGTCATCGTGGCCGACGACGACGGCGTCGTCGTAATACCCCAGGCCGACGCGGCGACGGTTCTCGAAAGGGCCCGAGCCCGCGAGGCCAACGAGGACGAAAAACGGGAGCGCCTCGCAAAGGGCGAGCTCGGTCTCGACCTGTACCAGATGCGCCCGAAGCTTGCCGAGCGCGGCCTCGAGTACCGGCCGGCGACACCGACATGAGCCAGCGGGCGATCCCCTGCTCGGTGCTTCGGGGAGGGACCTCGAAGGGGCTCTACTTCCTCGCCGACGACCTGCCCTCAAAGGCGGCGGTACGCGACGCCGTCCTACTCGCCGCCATGGGCGCGCCCGACGAGCGGGAGATCGACGGGATGGGCGGGGGGCACCCCCTCACCTCGAAGGTGGCGGTCGTGCGGCCGTCGCGCCACGACGGCGCCGACGTCGACTACCTCTTCCTGCAGGTCTGGCCCGACCGCGCCGAGGTATCCGACAGCCAGAACTGCGGAAACATACTCGCGGGAGTGGGGCCTTTCGCCCTCGAGCAAGGCCTAATGGCAGCCGGCGACCCGACGACCTCTGTCCGCATCTTCATGGAGAACACCAACACCATGGCCGTGGCCCGCGTGGATACGCCGGGCGGTGTCGTCTCCTACGACGGCGAGGCCCGCATAGACGGGGTCCCCGGCACCCACTCGCCGGTGCCGATCGACTTCCTCGACGTCGCCGGCTCGTCTTGCGGCGCGCTGCTGCCGACGGGGGGCGCCAGGGACGTCGTCGAGGGGGTCGACGTGACCTGCATCGACAACGGCATGCCGGTCGTCTGCATGGCGGCTTCGGACCTCGCCATCTCCGGCTACGAGGAGCCGGCGCAGATCGAGCAGAACGACGAAGTCCGCGCCAAGGTCGAGTCGATCCGTCTTGCGACCGGCCCGATGATGAACCTCGGTGACGTGAGCCGTAAGACCGTGCCGAAGATGACCCTGCTCTCTCCCCCGCGCCACGGGGGAGCCGTCTCCACGCGCACCTTCATCCCTCACCGCATCCACGAATCCATCGGCGTCTTCGGGGCGGTGTCAGTTGCGACGGCCTGCCTCGTCCCCGGCTCGGTGGCTTCGGACATCTCGGGCGCCAAGGCCGAGGGCGGCGCGGCAGAGCTCGATATCGAGCACCCGACGGGCCACTTCACGGTGTCGATGGACGTCGCCGTCGAGAACGGGGAGGTCGTGGTCCACAGGGCGGCGCTGCTGAGAACGGCGCGGCTGTTGATGAGAGGCGAGGTGCTCGTGCCCGCCTCGAGGTGGGCGAGCGGCACGTGAGCCGCGCCAGTGCCGAGCTGTTTCGGAGGCGGACGTGATCATCGACTGCCACGGCCACTACACGACGGCGCCCGAGGCTCACACGCGCTGGCGGGAGCGCCAGGTCTCCGCCTTCGAAGCGGGCGAGCCACCGCCGTTGTACCCGAAGATCTCCGACGAGGAGATCCGCGAGTCGCTCGAGTCGAACCAGCTCCGCCTGATCGCCGAGCGGGGCACCGACATGACCCTCTTCTCGCCGCGGGCATCGGCGATGGGCCACCACCTCGGCGACGAGACCGTGAGCCGAGCCTGGGCGGCCGCCTGCAACGATCTCATCGGCCGCGTAGTCGACCTCTACCCCGAGACCTACGCCGGGGTCTGCCAGCTGCCCCAGTCGCCGGGCGTTGACATCACCGGCTCCATCGCCGAGCTGGAGCGCTGCGTCGGCGACCTCGGCTTCGTCGGCTGCAACCTGAACCCGGACCCGAGCGGCGGGCACTGGAACTCGCCCCCGCTCACCGACAAGGCGTGGTACCCGTTCTACGAGAAGATGGTCGAGCTCGACGTGCCCGCCATGATCCACGTGTCGGCCAGCTGCAACCCCGCCTTCCATGCCACGGGGGCCCACTACCTGAATGCCGACACCACCGCTTTCATGCAGCTCATACAGGGGGACCTCTTCGCCGACTTCCCCGGCCTCCGCTTCGTGATCCCCCACGGCGGGGGCGCGGTCCCCTACCACTGGGGCCGCTACCGCGGGCTCGCCGAGATGCTGGGCCGGCCGCCTCTCGCCGAGCACGTCATGGGCAACGTCTACTTCGACACCTGCGTCTACCACCAGCCCGGAGTCAACCTGCTCCTCGAGGTGATCGAGGCGGACAACATCCTTTTCGCCTCGGAGATGCTCGGCGCCGTCCGCGGAGTCGACCCGGGCACGGGACACAACTTCGACGACACGCGGCGCTACGTCGACGCCGCCAGGATCGGGGCCGCGGCCCGGGAGAGGATCTTCTCGGCCAACGCCCGGCGCGTCTACCCCCGCCTCGACGCCCGCCTGAAGGCTGCAGGGCGGTGACGACGGCCGCCGGGCGGGGGGCACCCGCCGCCTTCGAGATGGACGAAGGCTGGCTTGTCTTCGACCCGAACCCCTCCAAGCCGAGCTACGTCCCGCCGGCGGGCGCCGTCGACGCCCACTGCCACGTCTTTGGCCCAGGCGCGGTCTTCCCCTACGCACCCGAGCGCCGCTACACGCCTTGCGACGCCGGCAAGGAGGCGCTCTTTTCCCTGCACGACTTCCTCGGCTTCGACAAAGGCGTCGTCGTACAGGCGACGTGCCATGGCTCGGACAACTCGGCAATGGTCGACGCCCTCAAGTCGTCCGGCGGCCGGGCACGCGGTGTCGCCAGCGTCGGAGCCGACGTCGCCGGCGAGGCCCTGGAGGAGATGGACGAGGCGGGCGTGAGGGCGGTGCGCTTCAACTTCGTCCGCCGCCTTGTCGACCCGGCGCCCGACGAGAATTACCTCCGCATCGCCGCGCGTGTCGGCGAGCTCGGCTGGCACGTGGTCGTGTACTTCGAGGCGGCCGACCTCGAAGAGCGCTGGGACTTCCTCACGTCGCTGCCGACGGTCGTCGTCGTCGACCACATGGGCCGGCCCGACGTTTCGAAGCCTGCCACCGGGCCGGAGTTCGACGGCTTCGTCAAGCTCTTGTCCGAGCACGAGAACTTCTGGGTCAAGGTGAGCGGTGAGGACCGCCTCTCAGTCTCAGGCCCGCCCGGCTACGACGACGTCGTCCCCTTCAGCCGCCGGCTCGTGGAGAACTTCCCCGACCGGGTGCTCTGGGGCACCGACTGGCCGCACCCGAACATGAAGGGCCACATGCCCGACGACGGCGACCTCGTCGACTACGTTCCCCGCATCGCCACCACCGAGGCCGCCCGCCGGCGCCTCCTCGTGGACAACCCGATGCGGCTCTACTTCGGAGGACAGTCATGACCGATGCACGAGCCACCGACGCCGAGACCGGAGCGGGCGCGAG
This sequence comes from Acidimicrobiales bacterium, assembly GCA_050742375.1. GTDB lineage: Bacteria > Actinomycetota > Acidimicrobiia > Acidimicrobiales > Bog-793 > JAKATT01. Next base: position 5,315 of record JBOGHY010000053.1, read on the forward strand.
AGGTCCGATGGACCTCTCGGAGCTCGATGACATACCGGGGACAACGGTCTTCACGGCCCAGCGCTCCCGCAGGGGGTACTGGCTCAACCAGTTCTGCATGAGCCTCATGAAGCCCGAGAACCGGGAGCGCTTCAAGGCAGACGAGCGCGCCTACCTCGACGAGTGGTCGCTGACCGAGGCCCAAAAGCAGGCGGTGCTCGACAGGGACTACAACGCCGCCATCTCCGAGGGCGGCAACATCTACTTCCTCGCCAAGCTCTTCTTGTCCGACGGCAAGACGTTCCAGGACGCCGCCGGCTCCATGACGGGGATGACCCCCGAGGAGTACGCCGCCATGATGCTCGAGGGCGGGCGCTCGCCCGACGGATGGCGATCGAGCAAGGAGGGGAACTGATGGCGCGGCTCACCGCAGGGCTCACCACGAGCCACGTGCCCGCCGTCGGGGCGGCCTGGGACAGGGGCCGCTCGGGCGACGACTACTGGCGGCCCATCTTCGAGGGCTACGAGTGGTCCAAGCGCTGGATCGCCGAGCAGGCCCCCGACGTCGTCGTGCTCGTCTACAACGACCACGCCTCCGCCTTCTCCCTCGAGCTCATCCCGACCTTCGCCATAGGCTGCGCCGAGCGCTTCTCGCCGGCCGACGAAGGCTTCGGGGCGCGGCCGGTGCCGGTCGTGGAGGGCCACCCCGACCTCGCCTGGCACATCGCCCAGTCGACGATCCTCGACGAGTTCGACATGACCATCGTGAACCAGATGGACGTCGACCACGGCCTCACCGTGCCGCTCACGCTCCTGTTCGGCCAGCCCGAGGCGTGGCCGGTAAAGGTCATCCCGCTCTCTGTCAACGTCATCCAGTACCCGCCGCCGACGGGCAACCGGTGCTACCTCCTCGGCGAGGCGATCCGGCGCGCGATCGACTCGTATCCCGAGGATCTGAACGTCCAGATCTGGGGCACCGGCGGCATGAGCCATCAGCTGCAGGGCGCCCGCGCCGGGCTCATCAACCCCGAGTTCGACCGCGCCTACCTGGACAAACTGACCGCGGATCCTGAGGCGCTGCGGCGGATGCCCCACATCGAGTACCTCCGCGAGGCGGGCTCGGAGGGCATCGAGATGGTGATGTGGCTCGTGATGCGCGGCGCCCTCGGGGACGACCCGAAAGAGCTCTATCGCTTCTACCACGTACCCACCTCGAACACCGCCCTCGGCCACATCGTCCTCGAGGCGGCGAGTTGACCGGAGGTGCTTTCTACCGGGCCGCTCTCGAACCACCGAAGCGATCGCCGTGAGGATCGGAGTCGCGGGAGCAGGGGCTTTCGGCGTGAAGCACCTCGAAGCGCTCTCCCTGATCGACGGAGTCGAGGTCACCTCGATCGTGAGCCGGCGCCTCGAGCAGGCCGCCGCCGTCGCGGGGAAGTACGGCGTCGGCCACTTCGGCACCGAGCTCGACGAGATGCTTGCCCGCGACGACGTCGAGGCCCTCATCTTGTGCACGCCCACCCAGATGCATGCCGCCCAGGCCATCGCTGCCATGAGAGCGGGCAAGCACGTGCAGGTGGAGATCCCACTCGCCGACAGCTGGAGCGACGCCCTCGCCGTCGAGCGGGCCCAGCAGGAGACGGGGCTTGTCTGCATGGTCGGGCATACCCGCCGCTTCAACCCCTCCCACCAGCTCCTGCATAGCCGGATCGCCGCCGGAGAGCTCTCGCTCCAGCAGATGGACGTGCAGACCTACTTCTTCCGCCGTACGAACACGAACGCCCTCGGCCAGCCGCGCAGCTGGACCGACCACCTTTTGTGGCACCACGCCGCCCATACCGTCGACCTCTTCGGCTACCAGAGCGGGGAGGAGATCGCACTGGCCCACGCCGTCCAGGGACCGGTCCACCCCGTCCTCGGCATCGCCATGGACATGTCGATCCAGCTCCTCACGACCGGCGGCACGATATGCACGCTGTCGCTGAGCTTCAACAACGAAGGACCCTTTGGCAGCTTCTTTCGCTACATCTGCGACAAAGGCACCTTCATCGCCCGCTACGACGACCTCTTCGACGGCAACGACGACCCGATCGACGTCTCGACGGTGGACGTCTCCACGAACGGCATCGAACTGCAGGACCGGGAATTCGTGGCCGCCGTCGCCGAGGGCCGGGAGCCCAACGCCAGCGTCGCGAGCGTCCTTCCGTGCTACCGAGTGCTGGGGGAGCTCGAACGCGAGCTCGAGGCCCTTCCTGGAAGCGGCACCAGAGCTCGCTGAAGCGGCTCTGGCTTCTCACGGCGGGGGCGGGGGCGGCCCCCCTCCCCGGGCTTACCCCCGTGCCTTGCCGCTCTGGTCAGGGTAGACACCGAACTTCCCATCTCCACGCTCGCCAACCTGGTCGGCGTCGGCCGAACCCGCGCTCGGGGCTCACCGCTCAGCTGCACGACCTTGGACTCGTAAGCCGGAGGCAGATCCAGATCTCTGGTCTCTGCCTCGACGGTCCCTGGAGCTCCTCCAGGAGGAAAGTGGGCCCTCGGGGTGGACAGGGAGGGAACGACACCTCTGGTGGCAAGCACCATCCAGCGCGACCGGCTTTCACCCTCTTAATGCCGGCTCTTCGGTAGGTCATCGCCCCGAGGACCCGACACAACGCTATCCCTGTCTCGAGTCACCTCGAAAGGGCTTTGACGACAGAGCCCTGGGCGAAGCTCCTGGACGGGGCGCCCGGGGGCGGGCTCGTGGAGCAGGATCCGGGTGCGCGAGTGGTGCCGATCGCCCGGCGCTTCCTCCAAGGACAGCCTGGGTCTGGATGACGAGGGCGGCCAGCTGTTCTTCCTCGTCGCGGAGCTCGGTCTGCAGCACGATCGTCGTGCGCCCGAGGTGAAGGGGCGCCGTGATGCCGACGGCAGCCCCCGAGCGTACGGCATGGAAGAAATTCGTCTTCGACTCGATCGTCGAGGTGGTGGCACCTTCGGGGAGGTTCAGGTAGGCACAGATGCCGGCCAGACTGTCGGCCAGCGACATGAGCGCCCCCCCGTGCATGGCTCCGCCCGACGTGGCCAGCTCCGGAGCCCAGTCGAGCCTGCCCGACACACGATTCGGTGTCGCCTCATCGAGGCGGACACCGAGCGTCCCGCTAAAAGGCATGAGAGCCAGCAGACCGCCGGCGTGCTCCGCATCGGCATACTCCGCATCGGCATACTCAGCATCGGCGCCGGCGTGCCCGGCATCGGGCACCGCGATCTCGCATACGCAGAATTCGTTCCCCTGTGGATCAGCCATGACCTGCCAGCGGACACACGTGACACCTTCGCGCTGCTCGCCGAGCCGGGTCGCCCCGAGCGCCACCAAGCGCGTGATCAGCTCGTCAGAATCGGGCGTGCGAAGGTCGAAGTGAGGACGGTTCTTGCCCGACTTGGGCTCTGGCACCTTCTGCAAGTAGATGCGCGGCGCGTCGGCGTTCGGACCGCTGAGGTAGAGGTAGGGACTCTCAGTATCGGGCTCATCGACGCGGTACCCGAGCGCATCGGCCCAGAAAGGTGCCAGGGCCTGCGGGTCAACGCTGTCGATGCAGGTCCAGACGACGGGCGTCATGTCGACCTCGGCGGCGTTCCCAGCACCGGCTGGATGTACTCGATGACCCTGCTCGTGGCACTCACGATACCGGCGACCGAGTTTTCGTCGTGGCAAGCCGAGGGGGCAATGCTCGCCTTCAGAGGCGTTCCTGCTCCTCGACGGTGAGAACCTCGAGTTTCGACCCGTGGGTCTCCTGCAAGCGAGTGGCGTCGGCCAAGAGCCGCTTACCTGCCTCTGACCCGAGCGCCCCGTTCAGACCATCGAGATCGTCGAAGATCAACTCGGCCATCCGGTGGTAGGGACCGTTCAGGGCTTTCGACGCCACCGCACCCTTAAGACCCGGGAGCGGAGCGACGAGCGGGATGTGCGTCGACTCGTAGTCGTTGTCGAACGCCTCGACGTCTCCGGGCGCGCTCCAGAGCGCGACGAGCTTCACGGTCATGTTCGAACCTCCTCCGAACAAGGTGTTGTGTCGGGCGAGCCTCGCCGCCGCCCGCAAAGGTGTCAAGCCCCGGCGGGCCGAGCTGCTGGCGGGCCGAGCTGCTGGCTGCCGGCGGGCCGAGCTCCTGAGCCACTCAGCGAGCACCGATGGCGCTCTTCAGGAGCTCGACGAACTGCGAGTAGCGCGAGCGGCGCTCCTCGACGGAGACGATGTTGGCGCCGAACAGGCCCGGGTCGAGCTCCTCTGTGACGATGGCGTCCTGGCAACGGTCCATCAGCCAGTCGACTAGCGAGACGATCATCCTCTGGTCGATGTCGCGGCGCACCTCGCCCCGGGCGACGCCGAACTCGACGAAGGCACGTGTGCCGTAGGGATCCTCTCTCAGGAGGAATTGGGTGATCTCCCGGCGCAGGCGGAAGTCCGAGCAGTAATTGCCGAGAAGCGAGACCCGGTAGGGCACCCACGACTCCCTCACGAGGTGAGGCGTGTGCTCGAGCCAGTAAAAGACCGTCGGGAAGAAGCCCGTGCTTAGCACCTCCGCTGGGGCGTCGAGGTAGGCGCTGAAGGAGCGGGTCGATGCTTCGTACGCAGCCAGGAACAGTCCCGCCTTGCTCTTGAAATATCCGAAGACCGCTCCTTTGGATACCCCGGCCTCTGCCGCGATCGCCTCGACGCGCGCCCCTTCGTAGCCGGCGGCGGCGAAGTGCTCCATGGCGGCGGCGACGATGCGGTCCCGCCTGGCGCTCTGGCGGGCGACCGCCCGGCGCGGCGCCGGAGCCTCGGCGGCCGCCCCCGTCACCGCAGGCCCCGGGCGATGACGAGGCGCATGATGTCGGAGGTGCCCTCCTCGATCTCTTCGAGCTTGGCGTCGCGCATCCACTGCTCCACCGGGAGCTCGCGCGAGTACCCCCAACCGCCGAGGGTCTGCACCGCCGCCCACGTGCAGAACATCGCCGCCTCGGATGCCACCAGCTTGGCCATCGCCGCATGCGAGGACGCCGGCTCACCCGCGTCGAGGCGCCTGGCGGCGCGCCAGACGAGGAGGCGTGCGGCCTCGACCTTGGCGGCCATGTCGGCAAGGCGAAAGGCGACGGCCTGGTGCTCGATGATGGGAACGCCGAACTGTCGCCGCTCTGCGGCGTAGTCGCGGGCGTATTCGAAAGCCGCCCGGGCGATGCCGACGGCCGCCGCGCCGAGCACCGCCCGCGAGACGTCGAAGGTGCGCATCAGCCCGACGAAGCCCTGGCCCTCCTCCCCAAGGCGCTGCTCGTCGGGCACGAACACGTCGGAGAGGTGCACCTCCCGGCAGACGATCGCCCGCTGGCCCATCTTGCGCATCGGCTCGCCGAAAGAGAGGCCCTCTGCATCTTTGCGCAGGAGGAAGGCGCTCACGCCCCTCGCCCGGAGCGCCGGGTCGGTCTTGGCAAAGACGACGTACTGCTCGGCGGCCCCGGCATTGGAGATCCACGACTTCGTCCCGCTGAGGCGGTAGCCGCCGGCGACCCGGACCGCCGAGGTCGTGATGGCGGCCGCGTCCGACCCCGTGTCCGGTTCGGTGTTGGCGAGGGCGGTCATCGGAGGCTCGGGGCCCGACAGCGGCGTCAACCACTCCGTCTTCTGAGCCGCGGTTCCGAGCTCCAGCACCGGGTCTGCGAAGAAACCGCCCGAGCAGAGCAGGTTGCCAATACCGAGGTCGCCGTAGCAGAGCTCCTCCTGCACCAGGCACTGGGTGAAGACGTCGGTGAACCCGCCCCCGCCGTACTCGGCAGGCAGCATGAAGCTCGTGATCCCGACTTTTGAGGCCGACTTCCACAGGTCCCAGCAGATCTCTGTGTCAGCCTCGTCCACGGCGCGGGCGCGCGGCCTTATCTCGGTGGCGGCGAACCTCCGGCAGAGCTCGACGATGGCGAGCTGCTCCTCGGAGATCGGGCAGAGCTCCGTCGGAAGTGCAG
>JBOGHY010000054.1:0-5391 GCA_050742375.1 Acidimicrobiales bacterium
CCCGGCTCGAGGTAGCGATCGACTCCGTGCACGGCGGCGCGGTGGCTCCCGAGCGCCTCGTCGACGGCGGCCTCGTAGGCCGTGCGAGCGTCCTCCACCCGGTGGACGTAGCCCTCGCGGGCGATGCCGATGCGCTCCTCGTAGGCCTTGCGCAGCTCGGCGACGGCAAGGTCGTAGCTCGCCCGCGCCTCTGCCATCACCTCGCGGCGGCTGCGAGCACTCGTCACCCCCACTTCGGACTTGTACTTCGCCCAGGCGACGTCGAGCGCCTCGCCGTGCACCGACGAGGCCTGCGCCCGCTCCCACTCGAAGACGCCCCTGCTCGAGTCGAGCTCGGTCTCGTAGTTGGTGCGCGCCCCCTCGACGGCGTCGCGGCACAGCTCCCAGGCCTCGTCGATCTCGATGAGGTACTCGTTGCGCGCCTCGCGGTCGGCCGCGAAGGCGCTCGGATCCGTCAACATGTCCCCGCTCCTCTTTGCCCATTCCGGCCGGATGGCGCCCCCTTGGGCGCACTCGGATGGCCCGGTCATCGAATTTCATCGACGGATCCGGCGGCTGTCTTGAGCCCTAAGACCCCGGGGGCGGCGGGGCGAACCACTTTCTCGCCGCGTCCCGCGAACCGGGGTCGAAGGCGGGCGAGGGCTGCGCCGGGAGGGACCGAGGTGGCTAGGAGCGGGCTAAGAGGCCTCGGCGAGCGCCCACTGGCGCTTGCCCTTGGCCTTTGCCTCCAAGAGGGCATGGTCGGCACGGCCGAGGACCGCCTCGGCGGGCGTACCGGGCGGCAGGTTGAGGGCGATACCGATGCTGGCACCGACGTCGAGCGTCTCGCCGTCGCCGACCGAAAGCGGCTTGGAGAGCTGCCCGACCACCCTGGCGGCGATCCTCACGATCTGGTGCTCCGAGATCGAGCCGTCGCACAAGACGGCGAACTCGTCCCCACCGAGGCGGGCCAGCTCGTCGCTCGGCCGGGTGATCGAGACGAGGCGGCGGGCTGTCACCCGGAGCACAGCGTCCCCGGCGAGGAGCCCGAGACGGTCGTTCACCGCGCTGAAGTCGTCGAGGCCGATGTAGAGGACCGCCGGGCACGTGCCCGAGCGCACACGGGCGTCGAGGGCGCGGAAGAAGCCGTCGCGGTTGCCGAGCCCGGTGAGCGGGTCGCGAAGGGACTCTTCGGCGTCGTCGTCGCGCGCGTCGCCCCTCGCGATGGCGAGGGTCGCGATGGCGGAGGCACGGAGCGCCGCCTCGACGGCGGAAGCCCTCATGGGGCCGTCCTCGCGCCGCCAGACGACGAGGCAGGCCTCGGCCCTTCCGCCGTGTCGCGGCTTCACGGGAAAGCACGACATGGCTCGGAACCCGGCCTCCCGTGCCAGCTCACGCAGCGTCCACGGCAGGCCGTCGAGCGTCTCGTGGTGGACTGTGCCGCCCTCCGCCCAGACCTGCTCCCACGGACCGCGCACGGGCGGCCCCGGCACCTCGGGGATCCTCGGGATGCGCATCACGCCCCGGTCGTTGCCCGAGACGAAGCCGAAGTAGCTCTCCCCCAGGACCGGTTGGAGGCGCAGCGCCTGCACCAGGGCGGCGAAGATCCGATCGAGCGGCTCGCCGACTGCGATGGCGTCGATGACGGGGCCGAAGCCGCTGTAGGCCGACTCGGGCAGGAGGAGCACCACGACGCCATTCACGCTCGGGTCGAAGGTTCGGTTCATGCCCCAGATCTCGGTGAGCCGGGTGCTCGAGTCCACGTCGCGACAGGCCAGGCGCAGGGGACCGACGACCTGGTCCTCGCGGGCGGAGGCTGCCGTCTCTAGGAGCTGTAGGAGGGCCGGCCTCCTAGCCGCCTCGACGTAGCCCGAGAGCGCAGTCCCGACGAGGTCGCCGTAGGTCCAGCCGAAAAGGAGACCGAGCTCCCCTCCGACGTACCTGATGACGCCGTCGGCGTCGATCACCATGAGGGAGGCGGGAAGGGCGTCGAGCAGGCCCTGGAGGAACCCCGAAGGGGGCGGGGGAGGTGGCGTGCCGAGCGGCGCCGCGCCTCGTCGCATGGACGAATCGTACCGAAAGTGGCGCCGCGAACTGGGATGTGCCATGGCCATCACTTCTTTCAGCAAGCTGGAGCCGTTGCCGAGTATCGCATCGCGGCCGACACATTCCCAGTCCCCGCCACTCCAGGTGGCGGCCCGGCGACAGCGGCACAGGCTCGCCGGGGCGCACCCTCGGGGTCAGGCGGTACGGACCGCCTCCACCTCGAGCTCGAGGAGCACGTTGCGCCCGACGACGAGCCCGCCGGTCTCGAGAGCGGTGCCCCAAGTGAGGCCGAAGTCGTAACGGTCGATCTCGGTCCTGGCGGTGAAACCGATCCGCTCGCCGCCGTATGGGTCGACGATGACGCCCCCGTAGTCCACGTCGAGGGTGACCGGCTTCGTCACCTCCTTGATGGCGAGGTCGCCGGTGACCGAGAAGCGGGCGCCGCCCCGGTGCTCGACGGCGGTGCTCTTGAACGTCAGCTCCGGGTGCGCCTCGCTCTCGAAGAAGTCGCCCGAGCGGAGGTGGTTGTCCCTCGCCTCCTCGCGGGTGTCGATGCTGGAGGTCCTGATCGTGACCTCGACGGTCGAGTCGAGCGGGTTCTCGGCCAGCACCACCTGGCCGGAATACTCCCCGAAGCGTCCGCGCACCTTGGTCACCACCATGTGGCGTGCGAGGAAGCCGACCTCGGAGTGGGTGGTGTCGATGGCGAAGATCCCTGCCTCGGGCAGGGCGAGGCCCTCGAACTCCCGCGTCGGGTGGCTGGTCGTGCTGGTCGTGCTGGTCATCTGCGGTGCCGTCCTTTCCTGTACATCTTTTGACTACACAACCAAATATAGGACAGATTTGTTTCTTGCACAACTACATTCGGCTAGCCTTGTCGGCGTGGCAGCCCCAGGAGCCCGGCGCCCGCCCGGCGAGGACCCGATCACCATCGCCGGTCTCGTCTTCGAGACCGGCGCGGGCCTGCGGCGCCGGGCGACCACCTCCATCGAGCGGGACCACTCGCTCCCGCCCCAGAGCCTCGAAGTGCTCATCCGCCTCGCCCGTTCGCCTGGAGAGCGCCTTCGCATGGCTGATCTCGCCGCTCAGACCGCCCTCACCCCGAGCGGGCTGACCCGCGCCGTCGATCGGCTCACCTGCGCCGGGCTTGCCCGCCGGGAGGCGTGCTCGTCGGACCGAAGAGGGGCTTTCGCTGCTTTGACGGCGGAGGGTCACGACATGATGGCGTCCGTGATCGCCTGGCACACCGAGCAGCTGGAGGCGATCTTCGAGGGTCTCTTCGAGCCGGGCGAACGAGCTCAGCTGGCCGGGCTCCTCGAGCGGCTGCGCGACCGGGTCAACCCCGGTGCCGCCCGCCTGAGCGACGGCGGGTGCTGCCCGGGCGCCTGAGGGCGACGCCCGTCTGTCAGGCGTCCATCGACTCGAGGAAGCGCAGCAGGTCGTCGGCGTGCTCCTCCTCGACGGCGAGGATCTCCTCGATCACCCGCCGCGACGTGGGGTCGCCCGTGCCGAGCCAGCGGACGATCTCCTGATAGGAGGCGATCGCCACCCGCTCGGCGACGAGATCCTCACGAATCATGTCGATGAGGCCGTCGCCCTCCTTGTACTCGGCGTGCGAGCGCGACGTGAGGGTCGAGGGATTGAAGTCCGGGGCGCCCTGCAGCTGGGTGATGCGCTCGGCGACGCTGTCGGCGTGGCCCTGCTCCTCGTTGGCGTGCTGGAGGAACTCCGCCGCGATCGGGCCCGAGTTGAGGCCCTTCGCCATGTAGTAGTGGCGCTTGTAGCGGAGCACGCAGACGAGCTCGGTGGCGAGGACCTCGTTCATGACCTGCACCACCCGGTCGCGGTCGGCTCCGTAGGACTCGGTGATGGGGCCCCGGTCGATCTCGGCCCTCGCTCTCTGCCTCAAGGTCTCGACGTCGGTGAGAAAGTCGCCCATCGAGGTGACGCTAACGGCGGGTCGGGCGGCGGCCGGCGGGGGGTCGCCGGCAAGCCCGTTAGGGTCGCAACGTCGGTGACGAAGCGTCGATAGACCTAGGAGGGCGCCACATGGCCGGCGAACGGGCAGTGCTCGACAGCTTTGGCTCGAGGTCGGAGCTCCGGGCCGGTGGCGAGACCTACAGCATCTGGCGGCTCGACGCCCTCTCGGGTGTCGGGGACCTCTCGAAGCTGCCCTACTCGATCAAGCTCCTGGTCGAGAACCTCCTGCGCCACGAGGACGGCGCCGCCGTGCGGGGCGAGGACGTTGAGGCGCTCGTCTCCTCGGTGGCCAGGGGCGAGGCCGCCGAACGAGAGATCGCCTACTCACCGGCGCGCATCCTGCTCCAGGACTTCACGGGGGTTCCCTGCATCGTCGACCTCGCCGCCATGCGTGACGCCGTGGAGGCGCTCGGCGGCAAGCCGGAGTCCGTCAACCCCCATGTGCCGGTCGACCTCGTCATCGACCACTCCGTCGTCGCCGACGTCTACGCACGGCCCGACGCCCTCCGCATCAACACCGCTATCGAGTACGAGCGCAACGCCGAGCGCTACCGGTTCCTGCGCTGGGGCCAGCAGGCGTTCTCCAACTTCCGGGTCGTGCCACCTGGGACCGGGATCTGTCACCAGGTCAACCTCGAGTACCTGAGCCGGGTCGTCTTCACCGACGGAGAGGGCGCCGCCTACCCAGACACCGTCGTGGGGACGGACTCGCACACGCCGATGGTGAACGGCCTCGGCGTCCTCGCCTGGGGCGTGGGCGGGATCGAGGCAGAGGCGGCAATGCTCGGCCAGCCGATCTCGATGCTCGTGCCGACAGTGGTGGGCCTGCGCCTCGACGGCGAGCTCGGCGAGGGGACGACCGCCACCGACCTCGTGCTCACCATCGCCGAGCTTCTGCGGCATCACGGCGTCGTCGGCAAGTTCGTCGAGTGCTACGGGCCGGGCGTTGCCCGCGTGCCTCTCGAGAACCGGGCGACGATCGGCAACATGTCCCCCGAGTACGGCTCGACCGTGACGATCTTCCCCATCGACGAGGAGACGCTCCGGTACCTGCGCCTGACCGGAAGGCCGCCCGAGCTCTGCGACCTGGTGGAGACCTATTCGAAGGAGCAGGGCCTGTGGCACGAGGCGTCGGCCCGGCCCGCCTACGGCGAGCACGTGGAGCTCGACCTGTCGAGCGTCGAGCCGAGCCTTGCCGGCCCGGCTCGGCCGCAGGACCGCGTGGCGCTGTCTGGAGCAAAGAGGGCCTTTCGAACGGCCCTTCCGGGGTCGATCCCCGGGGCCGGGGAGGCTGCCCGGACCGCGGGGGCCGGGGCGGCCGGGAGCGGCGAGGCTGGCGGGGAGGCCGGGGGCGGCGAGGCTGCCCGGGCCGGGGAGGCCGGGGGC
>JBOGHY010000055.1:0-4218 GCA_050742375.1 Acidimicrobiales bacterium
ATGACGTAGTCGCACACGACGGCACCCGCCTCGTGCTCGGCGAGCCAGGCGGCTCCGTGTGCGCCGAGCGCCTCCTCGTCGGCGACGGCGGCGAGGACGAGGGTGCCTCGCGGCTTCCATCCGGAACGGGCGAGACGGTCGAAGGCGACCGACATGGAGGCGGTGAGGCTCAGCATGTCGACCGCCCCCCTGCCCCACACCTCGCCGTCGACGAGCTCACCGCCGAAGGGGTCGCGCGACCAGCGCTCGGCGTTCACTGGCACGACGTCGGTGTGGCCGAGCCAGCACATCGAGGGCGCCGCAGGGTCCGAGCCCTCGATGCGCCCGACGAGCGACGCCCGACCCGGCAACGGCTCGTAGCTCTCGAAGTCGGCGCCCGAGCCCTCGAGCTCGGACCGCAAAAGGTCGACGCTTCGCACCTCGCCGCCGGAGGCGTCGGTGCCGTCGTTGACGCACTCGTTGCGGATCATCTGCCGCAGGAGATCGACCGTGTCCATCACTGCTCCCTTTCCCCGACGAGCCGCCACATGAGGACGTGCGGCCCGATGGCGGGCTTCTCGTAGACCTCGCCATGGGCTGTGAACCCGGCACGTTCGTAGAAGTCGCGAGCCGGTGTCCGCGCGCTGCACCAGCAAAAGCCGCCCCCGTGGTTCTCAACCCACTCCATGCAATCAATGACGAGGCGACTCCCGAGGCCCGACGAGCGCAGGTCCTCGCGGGTCGCCATGCCCCGCAGGCGCCATGACGCCGCCTCGCCACCGCCGGCGGTCGGTACGACCTCGGTGAGCTCGGGCGGGGGTTCCTCCCGGCGGATGTTGGCGGTGGACACGACCTCGCCGGCGGCGTCGAGGGCGGCGAAGAAGCCGGTGCCGGGGTCGTCGTCCCCGTCGAGGGCCATCTCGGCCGGGGACTGGTGCGGGCGGAGGACCTTCTGGCGCAAGGCGAAGGTCGCCTCGGCCGGAACCCGCCTCAGGTCGTACTGGAGACGTTGCGCGGCCACAGGGCGATCGTAGCGAGGCGTGCGCAGGCTCTCCCCGGCGGTACCTTTTTCCGATGCGTGGAGACCTGCACGAGGCGGTGGCCGGGCTTCGCCCGCTCGGTGGACGCCTACGAACGTGGCCGCCCAGAGTACCCAAGGGCCGCCGTCGAGTACGTCGTCACCACGGCACTGCTGGGTAGGGGGCGCACCGTCGTCGACCTCGCCGCCGGCACGGGCAAGCTGGCGAGGCAACTCGTGTCCTGTGGGGCGGCGGTGATCGCCGTGGAGCCGGTGGCCGAGATGCGGGCGGCGCTGGCGAGGGCCGTGCCCGGGGCGGAGGTGCGAGACGGCACGGCGACCGCTACCGGTCTCGGGGCGCGATGTGCCGACGCCGTCACGGTCGCCCAGGCCTTCCACTGGTTCGCCGGGGAGGCGGCGCTCGAAGAGATCGCCCGGGTGCTGCGGCCCTCGGGGACCCTCTTTCTCCTGTGGAACCGGCGCGACCTCGCCCAGCCGATGCACCGCGCCATCAGCGAGATCATCGAGCCCTACCGCCGCTCCACCCCGACGCATCACTCGGGGGCCTGGCGCGAGGTCATGGCCGAGTCGTCGCGCTTCGAAGCTCTGGGCGAGCTGACCGTGCCTACCGAGCAGGTGCTCGACGCCGAAGGGCTCGCAGACAGGGTCGGTTCGACGAGCTTCGTCGCCACACTGCCGGACGGGGCCCGCTCGAAGGTGCTCGACGGGGTGAGGGCGCTCGCCGGGCCCGCCGGCAGCGTCAGGCTCACTTACGCGACCGAGGTCTTCGCCTACCGCCTGTCAGGAGAGTCCCGCTCCACCGCGCCGGCTCGGACGGCCAGCAGTTCACCTGGTGAGCCCGGCGGCGCCGGTCGTGTCGAGGTCGAGCACGGCGCCAACGGGGTACTCGACCCGCTCGACGTGCCCGTCCGCAGCCGCGACGAGCCACCAGGCCGAGCGGTGCCCGGCGACGGTGAAGCGCCGCCCCCCGCCGACAAGAGCCGTCTCCTCGTCGATGCCGACGACGGCCGTGCCGTCGGGTACTGCGGCGAGCACCCGCTCGGCGATGCCGGGGATCCAATCGGCGATACGATCGAAGTGTGGAATGACAGCGAGATCTCCGACGAGACCCAACCCCCGCCCGCTGAAGCGGCCAGGGCGGCGCAGGTCGTCGGCGACCGAGGTGAGGGCGCATGCTCCGGCGGAACATCCCGCAAGGGCTGAGCCACCGTGCCACGCCGTCACGATCGCCTTCCAGACGGCCGAGTCGCGAAGCGTGTCGGCGAGGTAGCCGGGGTTGCCGCCCGAGAGATAGATGAGCCCGGCACCGGCGATCTCGGCGGCGAGCGCCTCGTCTTCTGCGTCGGCTCGGGTGAGCACCCGGAGCGGCACGGCCTTTGCGCCGAGCCGCTCGAAGTGGGACCGCCCGAGGTCGGTCCAGTAGGCGACCCTGGCCTCTCCCTCCTCGGCTGAGGCGGTCGGGAGGAAGACGGCGCGGGCGGGGCGCCCCTCCAGGAGGCCCCGGTCCACCTCGACCATCGCCTCCAGGAACTCGCCAGACCCCACAAGCGCAACAGTTCCGGGCCCGGGCACGGGCCATAGGGTACCGAGGTAGTGACATGTTGACCGTGAAGGATCTCGAGCTCGTCGTGGGAGCTCGCCGGCTGCTCGAGCCGGTGAGCTTCCAGGTCGCGCCCGGGGACCGGATCGGCCTAGTCGGGCGCAACGGTGCGGGCAAGACCACTCTCGCCCGGGTGCTCGCCGGCGAGGCGCTGCCTGCGTCGGGCGCGATCCGCAGGACTCGGCCGGTCGCCTACCTGCCACAGGACCCCCGCACGGGCGACCTGGAGGTGACCGCAACCGACCGGATACTGGGCTCGCGCCGTCTCGACGAGGTGGTCCGAAAGCTCGAGGCCGCTCGCCACGATATGGGCTCGTCCGAGGACGGCACCGCCGAAGCCGCCATGGACCGCTACTCGCGCCTCGAGGAGGCCTTCCAGTCGCTCGGCGGCTGGGCGGCCGAGGCGGAGGCCGCCTCGATCGCCTCCAGTCTCGGGCTCCCCGAGCGGGTCATGTCCCAGCGCATCGGCACCCTCTCGGGCGGCCAGCGCCGCCGGGTCGAGCTTTCGCGGGTGCTCTTCTCCGAAGCGGCCACCCTCGTGCTCGACGAGCCGACGAACCACCTCGACGCCGACTCGATCTCGTGGTTGAGGGGCTTTCTCCGCAGCCACGACGGCGGTCTCATAGTCATCAGCCACGACGCAGGGCTGCTCGAGACGGTCGCCAACAAGATCTTCCACCTCGACGAGACCCGGTGCGTGCTCGACGTGTACACCCTCGGCTGGAAGGCGTACCTCGAGCAGCTCGTCGTCGACGAGAAAAGACGCCGCCACGAGCGCCAGAATGCCGAGCGCAAGATAGTGGTGCTCCGCGCCCAGGCGGACCGGATGCGCGCCAAGGCCACCAAGGCCCGCATGGCCCACAACCTCGACCGCCGCGCCCTGCGCCTCGAGTCGGGCCTCGAGGAGGTTCGCCGCAACGGCAAAGTCGCCCGCCTCCGTTTCCCGGCGCCGGCCGCCTGCGGGCGTACTCCTCTCACGGCGCAGTCGCTCACGAAGTCCTACGGCTCTCTCGAGGTCTTCAGCGGCGTCGATCTCGCCGTCGACCGTGGGAGCCGGGTCGTCGTTCTCGGGCTGAACGGTGCCGGCAAGACGACGCTGCTGCGGCTCCTCGCCGGGATCGAGGCCCCAGACGCAGGCGAGGTGCTTCCGGGTCATGGACTGTGCCTTGGCTACTACGCCCAGGAGCACGAGACCCTTGTCGCTTCGACCTCGGTCTTCGAGAACGTCCGGCGCACGGCCCCGCCGCAGGTCACCGACGCCGAGATCCGCCGCATTCTCGGGTCCTTCCTCTTCGGTGGGGAGCGTATCGACCAGCTGGCGGGAACGCTCTCGGGAGGCGAGAAGACGCGCCTCGCCCTTGCGACCCTCGTGGTGTCGGCCGCCAACGTGCTCCTCCTGGACGAGCCGACTAACAACCTCGACCCCGCCAGCCGGACCGAGGTGCTCCGGGCGCTTCGTACCTACGACGGAGCCATCGTGCTCGTGACCCACGACGCCGGCGCCGTCGCCGCCCTCTCGCCCGAGCGCGTGGTTCTCATGCCCGACGGCGTCGAGGACAGCTGGAGCGACGACCTCGCCGACCTGGTGGCGCTGGCGTAG
>JBOGHY010000056.1:0-3521 GCA_050742375.1 Acidimicrobiales bacterium
CGAGCGCCCCGAGAGCGGCGGCACCGGCGAGGGGGATCGCCTGGGTGAGGTCCGTGCCGACGAGACGCCTGGTCGCCATGGCCGGATACAAGAACATGAGCATCACGATCATGAGCGAACCAGCCCCGATCGAGGTGACGCCGACGACGAAGCCTCCGACGGCGCCGCAGACCAGGGTGCCGCCCGGGCGGAGTGCCACCGTGGCGACGGCGCCGTCTCGCCTCGTTCCCGACCCCCGGTCGAGGGCCGCGCGCAGCGCCATCGCCGCCGTGCCGAGCAGCAGGGCCGCTGCGAGGGCGTAGCCGACGTCGTGCGCGGCGGCCGCGCCGCGACCGAGCAGGTGGAGCACGTAGGTCCCGGCCAAGGCGGCCGGCACCGATCCGGCCGACATGAGGGCCACGAGGGGAAGATCGACCGTGCGCCGCCTCAGGTGCACCGCGGCTGCGACGGGTCGCATGACGACGGCGGCCAGAAGATCCGAGGAGATGGCCGCCGATGGCTTCATGGAGAAGACCAGGACGAGCATCGGCGTCATGAGAGCCCCGCCTCCTGCGCCTGTCAGGCCGACGAGCAGGCCGACGACGGCACTGCCGAGGACGATGTAGAGGTCCATGCCGCACCGCCTCCCGATTCAAATCAAGTGAATCAGGTGATTCTATCGATATAGATAACACATACACAACGATGCCCTGCGGCGGCAAGACTGGGGCAGTGCACATCTCGGCCAAGTCCGACTACGCCCTCCGTGCCCTCGTCACCCTGGCGGCGGCGGATCGTCCTATGACTGCTGGCGAGCTCGCGGCGCATCAGGAGCTGCCCGTGAACTTCCTCGAGGCCATCCTGGCCGATCTCCGACGAGCGGGGATCGTCACGACTCAACGGGGCCGCGACGCCGGCTACCGGTTCGTGGCGCCGCCCGAGCGGGTCACGCCGGCAGACGTCATAAGAGCGGTCGAGGGGCCCCTCGCCGAGGTACGCCACCTGCGCCCCGAGGCGACCAGCTACAAGGAGCCGGCGGCATCCCTGCAGGAGCTGTGGATAGCGCTACGGGTGAGCATCCGGCGCGTCCTCGAAGGAGTGACGATCGCCCAGCTCGCCCGCGGGAGCCTTCCGAAGGACCTGGCGGCGCTACTTTCGGACCCAGAGGCCTGGACCTCGCGACGAGCACCCCTGTGACCGCCCCGCTGCGGGTCTCCGAGTTCCGTCTCAGATGGAGTCGATCAGGCGCTCTACGCGCTCGTCGTGGGAGCGAAAGGGATCCTTCAACAGCACCGTCCGCTGCGTCTGGTCGTT
Source organism: Acidimicrobiales bacterium (assembly GCA_050742375.1). Taxonomy (GTDB): domain Bacteria; phylum Actinomycetota; class Acidimicrobiia; order Acidimicrobiales; family Bog-793; genus JAKATT01. The sequence continues at coordinate 1,294 of JBOGHY010000056.1, forward strand.
CAGCTTGAGATGCACCCAGTCGACGGTGAAGTCCCGGCGGCGTTCCTTGGCGCGCCGGATGAACTCCCCGCGAAGGCGCGCCCGCGTGGTCTCAGGAGGATGGTCTATGGCCCTCGAGATCGCCTCTTCGCTCGTCACCCGCTCGGCGCTGTTCTGGCGCTGGAGGAGGTAGAAGACGCCCCGTCGCCGATCGACGTCGTGGTACTGCAGGTCCAGCAGAGCCACGCGCGGGTGCCCCAACGGGAGCTGATGGCGCCGGCGAAAGGCCTCCACCAGGCGGTGCTTCATCACCCAGTCGCACTCCCGGTCGAGGCCGAGGGGATCCTTCTCGATCCCCTCCACGCAATGACGCCACATATCGAGCGCTTGGCGCTCGAGCGGCGGCAGCCCGCGCTGCTCGTCGTAGCGGATGGCGCGACTCAGGTACTCATTTTGGATGTCGAGGGCGCTCGCCTCGCGCCCGTTCGCGAGGCGGACCGTGCGCCGGCAGGTCACGTCGTGGCTGATCTCGCGTATGGCACGGATCGGGTCCTCGAGGGTCAGGTCGCGAAGGACGACGCCCGGCTCCTCCAGCATGCGCAGAAGGATGCTCGTCGCCCCGACCTTCAGAAAAGTGGCGTACTCGCTCATGTTCGAGTCGCCGACGATGACGTGCAGGCGCCGGAACCGCTCGGCATCGGCGTGCGGCTCGTCGCGGGTGTTGATGATGGGTCGGCTCCGCGTCGTCGCCGACGACACGCCTTCCCAGATGTGCTCGGCTCGCTGCGAGAGGCAGAACATGGCCCCCCGTGCGGTCTGCAGCACCTTTCCCGCTCCGGCGTAGATCTGGCGGCTGACGAAGAACGGGATGAGGACCTGGGCGTAGTGCGAGAAGTCGTCGCGGCGGCTGGTGAGGTAGTTCTCGTGGCATCCATAGGAATTGCCGGCCGAGTCGGTGTTGTTCTTGAAGAGGTAGACGACTCCCCGGATGCCCTCGTCCCTAAGGCGGGACTCGGCGGAATGGACGAGGCTTTCGAGGATCCTTTCGCCGGCTTTGTCGTGAGCGACGAGGTCTGCGATCGAGTCGCACTCGGGGGTCGCGTACTCGGGATGGCTGCCGACGTCGAGGTACAGCCGCGCTCCGTTCTCGAGAAAGACGTTGCTCGATCGGCCCCAGCTCACGACCCTGCGAAAGAGGTACCTCGCCACCTCGTCCGGGCTGAGGCGCCGCTGACCCCGCAGGGTGCAGGTGACGCCGTACTCGTTCTCGAGCCCGTAGATCCTGCGCTCCATCCCCCCTCACGGTAGCCTTCGGGCAGATGTCGACCGCCGATCCTATGCAGCATCTCACGACGGTGCTCGGGACCTTCCACGGCCGGGTCCTCGCCGCCCGGCTCGGCGCCGAGGGCATACCTGTTGACCTGCGCGGGCTCACGGATGGGCCATACCCGCTCCAAGGCGAGGTGGACATCTACGTGATGGCGGACCAGATCGAGCTCGCCCGTGAGATCCTGCTCGCCGATGCCGTCGACGACGTCTTCTCCCGTCGTCGGCGCGCTCCGAAGATGGGATGTGGCGGTGGGCTCCCGGGCGTGACGAGCGGGCGGAGCGAGTACTTCGACGACACCGGCAACGGCGACTTCGCCGCCGGTCACGACGCGCTCGACGAGCTCGACGAGGCAGGTACCGACGTCTTCGAGGCGGGTCCCGATGAGACCCACGAGGGTGACGACCGAGACTTCGGCGTGGACGACGACGACGACGACGACCTTGTCCGGGCGCTCGGCGCCGTCATCGACCGGCCACGGATCAAGGGGGCGGCGGCTGCCGCCGTCGTGGCGGTCGTGGTCGTCCTCGTCGTTGTCGGCATCCTCGCCGCGATCCGCTGATACGGGGCGGCGCGCCCGCGTGACAGCGCATCAGGGTCGTTTGGGCGCGCCTTCGCGGGGTATATCGCAACAGGAGCTAAAGGCCACAGTTGTGAGGAGGAGCCCTCCCCCAGGCGACTCAGCGAAGGGAAGTTTCAGAACAATGTCAGTCTTGGAATCGAGCGAAGCGCGGCCCTCTGGCCGGACGGGTAGGACCGGATGTCGGGTCCGCGAGTTGCTGGTCGGTCTCGGCGGGAGCCCTTCTAAGGTGGCCGCGCATCTGGACGGGCTCGGCGTCAAGGGCAAGCCGGCCTGCCTTGGCGGGTGCCCTGTCGCGAGGTTCCTGTCGGCCATCGTCGCGAGCGAGCCGAGGGTGCGAAG
>JBOGHY010000057.1:0-7976 GCA_050742375.1 Acidimicrobiales bacterium
GCCTCGGACTGCAGGACCCGGCCGAGGTGGAGGCTCAGTTCGGCGGCGACGTGGACGGCCTTCCCAAGGTGTTCGAGGCCTACCGACGCCTGCTCGCCGATCGACACGTCGTCGACTTTGACGAGCAGATCTACCGGGCGATCGAGATCTTCCTCACCGACCCGGCGGCCCGTCGCTCGGCGCGGGCGAGGTGCCGGCTGCTCCTCGTCGACGAGTTCCAAGATCTGACCCCCGCCCATCTCCTCCTCATCTGCTTGCTCGCGGGTCCCGAAGGTGCGGTGTTCGGGGTGGGCGACGACGATCAGACGATCTACGGCTACTCGGGTGCCTCGCCGGAGTGGCTAATTGACTACCGGCGCTTCTTCCCGAGCGCTGGTGAGCACTGCCTCGAGGTCAACTACCGCTGCCCGGTCCCCGTCGTCGGGGCGACTCGGACGCTGCTCACCCACAACCGGCACCGAGTCCAAAAGAGCATCGTCGCCGCACCCGGTCGAGAGGCGATCGGGTGCGAGCTCGAGGTGGTGACCGGCAGGGACGCCCTTGCAACAACCGTCGAAGTGGTGGAGGGCCTCGTTCGAAGCGGGGTGGCGACGAGCGAGGTCGCGGTGCTGACTCGGGTCAACGCTTCGCTGGCACCGGTACAGGTGGCGCTCGTGCATCACCAGATCCCGGTGCGGCCGGCAGTCGACCTGTCGTACCTGTCGCGCGGCGGGGTGCAGGCGGCGCTGGCATGGCTGCGCCTCGCGGTCTCCTCACCTGAACGGCTGGCCGGCCCCGACGTAGCGCTTGCCGCCCGGCGTCCCTCGCGGGCGCTGTCGCCGAAGGTGGTCGAGTGGATGAGAGAACAGCAGAGCATCGCCGGGCTCGAGCGCCTCGCCGGCCGGCTCAAGGACCGCGATGCCGAGAAGATCCGCGGCTTTCTCTCCGACCTTCAAACCGTACGCCGGCGCGCCTCGTCGGGTAGGACCGCCGCCGTCCTGCGGGCGGTGCGCGACGAGGTCGAGCTGGACCGGGCCATGGAGCTGCTGGAGAGCTCTCGCCGGCGCCTCGACCGCTCCGCACAGACCGACGACCTCGACGCGCTGGTGGCCCTCGCCGCGCTTCATCCCGATCCGCGAGGCTTCGAGGACTGGCTCCGCGCGGCGCTTCAACATCCCGGGTCGGCCGATGGGGTGATGCTCTCCACGATCCACAGGGTCAAGGGACGAGAGTGGCCGTGCGTGGTGCTTCATGAGATTTCTGCCGGCCTCTTCCCACACCGTCTGGCGACCGACGTGGAGGAGGAGCGCAGGATCTTCCACGTCGGGCTGACCCGCGCCTCGTCGTCGGTCCACGTCGTGGCGGGTGACCCGCCCTCCCCGTTCCTTGCCGAGTTGACCGAGGAGCGGCGCCCAACCACCCCATCGGCCCGAGAACCGAGTTTCCGCTCACAGACGCCCTTGTCACGGCGCGATTCGGGCCGGACGAAGCGCCCGAACACCTCGAAGCCGCGGCGCCCAGCGAAAGAGGAGCCCGAGGTAGTGCCTGCGATCGACCTCGTATTCGAGCAGGGTGGCCACCGTCACCGGGTTGTCGCAGTCGATGCCGAGGGCGTTCTGACGGTCGTTGGCGGAGCGAGGATGCGTATGGCCTACGGGGAACTGGTGATCGTGGAGGGCCGCAGGGCGCGTCTTGTTCTCGAACCCCCTACTCCCGAAGTCATCGAGCGGGCGCGCCAGGCGCTACGGGCGTGGCGTTCGGAGCGTGCGGCGGCAGAGGGCAAACCGGCCTACGTGTTCCTCCACGACCGGACGCTCGATGCGCTGGCCAGCATGGTGCCATCGAGCATGACGGCCTTGGCACAGGTCAACGGGATCGGCGCGGCCAAGCTCGAGTCCTACGGCGACGAGCTGCTTGCACTTCTCGCAACGGCCCGTGACGACAGGTGAGCGTCCAGACCCCCGGCCGGCGTGAGCCGACCCCGCCACCACACGGGCTGGCCGCCTCAGTCGGCCCCGTCAGGCGCCGCCTCGTCGGCTCCGAGGACCTGCGAAAGCCGCCTCGGGTCCTGCAGCAGATCCCGCGCCAGGCTCCCGACGAGTGGGCGGGCAGCGGCGAGCTCGGCGCCGGCGTCGGTACTGGCCGCTAGCCGAGGTCGAAGGGCGCCCCGACGACAAGCTCGCAGTTGCGGTCGGCGGGCGTCCCCTCTAAGAAGGAGCCGAAGCCGGCGCCGGGCACGTTGGCGGCCAGCTCCCTGTGCAGCGCCGCCAGCCGGTCGAGCCCGCCGGCGGCGCGAGGATCGGCAGGTCCGGCGTGGTCGATCATGGCGGTGAGGAGCGAGAGGGTCCCGTCACAGTTGTCGACGAGCTCGACGAGACGCCCCTGACTGGGCCAGTCGGCGATCGAGGCGGTCGACACCTCCCAGTAGCCGGTGCCCGCCACGGCGTCAGAGGGCCGGGGGACGATCTCGTTCAGGTGGCGGTGGCCGTTTATCCAGCACACGACGTTCGGGAAGCGCGCAAGGAGGGCGGCGACAGCGCCGGCGTCGACCCGGGGATGGTCCGCCTCGAGGCCGCCCGGGAGCTGGCGAAGATTCGTCATGGTGCTGAGACCGTGGTGCGAGGCCAGCACCACGAGACTGTCGTCGTTCGGGGTGGAGACCAAGCCGGAGCCGTCCGGGGCCATGTAACGCGAGTGGCACGAGGCGAGCTCCTCCTCCAGCCAGGCGAGCTGGCGCGCCCCGAGGCTGCCCCGGTGCCAGCCGTCCAGGTTGGTCGTGTCGAGGATGACGACCCGCACGCCCGGCGCTCCGCTCGGGCCCGCCACGTCGTGAGAGCCGTAGGCGGTCCCGGCGGCGAGGTTGGCCTCGCTGAAGCCGTGGCCGCGGGGCAGGCCGCGAGCGGCGAGATGGGCGGCGACGAACTCTCGGCGCCCGACGATGCGCCGGCCCGGATCGGGGGCGACGGCACGCCCGGGACCGCCGCAGAAGAGCTCGGGCCGCTCGAAGAAGGACTCCTCGAGGGAGAGGGGATCGACGCCGTCGGGAAGGGAGATCGCCTTGTGGCCGCCGACCACCACCACCTTGTAGGCGGCGGTCGGCACGGCCTCACCGAAGGGGAGCCCGTCGTGGTTCCCGAAGCACGAGAGCCACTCGACTCCGACGCCCGAGGCCTCGAACCGGCCGGCGGCCTCGCCGAGGAGGCCGGGCACCTCCGGGTACCCGAAGAGCGACCTCCAGAGGTCCGGCCCGCCGTCGGGCTTCCAGTAGAGCTCGCCCGGCCAGCCGGTCTGCTGGACCCCGGAGCCCAGGTGCCCCCCGCCGGGATCGACGGCGCCACCGCCGATGAGGGCGAGGTACCAGCACAGCTCGTTCCACTGGGCGTTGTCGATGTTGTCGCCCGTCGAGATGGCAAGGCGGAGGCTCGCACCCGTGTCGGTGCTCTCGCCGAGCGAGGCGATGCGGCGCGCCATGGCGTCCACGGCGTGGGCGCAGAGCGCCTCCTGGGGCCGCTGGGCGGGGACGAAGGACTCGGTGCCGGGCCGGCCCCGCAGCTCTTCGAGGAACTCGAAGCGGCCTGGGGAGGAGAGGTCGGCGAGCTGGAGATCGCTCACCTGGGCGAGGTAGAGGAGGCTCCGGCGACGGCTCGCCCCCTGCCCGCTCCGGCCGGCCGGCCGCTCGGCGAGCTCGCAGCGCACGAGGCGACCTTCGCCCGGGCCGGACGCTACGGCCCGGTACTGGGTTTTCGAGCCGCTCGAGAGGACCGCTGCCGGCCCCAGGCGGGCCACGATCGTGGGATCGGGCGCCATCCGCGGCACCCTAGCGACGCGGCCGGCCGGCAGGCGGGCCGGTTCCACCATGTGAGAGTCCGAGCGACACGTCCGGCCGAGGTGGCATTCTCGTCTCTCATCGACGAAAGCCCCCACTTCCGAAAGGGATCCTCCCGTTGATCCAGGCGCTCCTTGCGCTGCCCCATGCCAACGTCGAGGGGCTCACACAGCTCGGCGAGCTCGGGCTCGCGTTCGTGCTCTCGGCCCTCATCGGAGTCGAGCGCGAGGTACGCCAGAAGAGCGCCGGGCTGCGCACCCACGCCCTCGTCGGGGTTGGCGCCGGGCTGTTCATGCTGATCTCGAAGTACGGCTTCAGCGACGTGCTGGTCCCGGGCCGCTTCGTGGTGCTCGACCCGTCCCGGGTGGCCGCCCAGATCGTGACGGGCATCGGCTTTCTCGGCGCCGGGCTGATCTTCGTGCGCCGCGACTCGGTGCGGGGCCTCACGACTGCTGCCGCGATATGGCTGACCGCCGCCGTCGGGGCCGCCGCCGGAGCGGGCCTCCCGGTGCTGGCCGCCGCAGCCACCGGCGTCTACCTTCTCGTCGTGCTCGCCCTCCCCCTGGCGGTGCGCCGCCTCCCCCGCTCGCGCTGGGCGATCTCTGTGCTGCGAGTCCGCTACGTCGACGGCAAGGGGATCCTGCGCGACATCCTCGGCTTCGTGACAGGGCAGGGCTTCTCGGTGGCCGAGGTGGAGACCGAGCCGTACAGCCCGCCGGCCGACGAGCACGACGGCGCAGGGTCCCGCAGCCCCTGCGTCGAGGTGATGCTCCAGGTCTTCGGCCGCGGGTCGGTGAACGACCTCGCCGCCCGGCTGAAGGACCTCCCCGGCGTCGAGGCGGTGCGCGCCTCGGACGTCAACGCCGCCGGCGAGTAGCAGCCGCCCGCCCGCGCCCGCATCGGCCGGCTGCGTGGAGCTCACGTCGCCGGACGGCGGTCCTCGGCGGCGAGAGCACCGCCGGTTCCCGCTCCGGCGCCGCCTACGCGATCCGGCCGCCGTGCCAGCCGGGCGAGTCGACGTCCATGCCGAGCGCCTCCGCCGCCCTCGCCAGGCGCGTGTCGTAGAGGTAGACCACGCCGAGGTCGTCACCGATCGTGGACGCCGCCACCAGGTGGACGGCGTCGAGAGACCGCAGATCGGTCGGGGCGAGATCGGCCGCTCTATCGAGCAGCAGCTCGTCCAGGCGGATCAGGTTGACCCCCCGCATCAGTCGCCGCGCCTTGCCGACGTGCGCCTCGTTGCCTGAGCGCCGGAGCGCCCTTATCACCTCGGTCCTCAGCAGCGCCGCGGAGGCGAACTCGGACCAGCGTAGGAGGGCTTGGCGAAGCGCTTCAGACTCCGGCTCGGGCACGATCAGCTTTACGAACGCCGACGAGTCCAGGTACGCGACTCGCCCCGTCACGCCCTATCTCTCCTCGGCGCGCGCCTTCGCGAGCGCCCCTGAAGGCAGCAGAGGTCCGCCGGACGGGGCCGGGAGCCCCAGCTCGTCCATCACGTCGAGGAGGTAGCCCTTTGCGCCGGTCGCAGCACCGTCAAGGACTAGTTGCTCCAAGGTGCCAGGGCGGAGCGGGACGATCCGCGCGATCGGGTGACCGTGGTCCGTCACCTCGACCACCTCGCCGGCCGCGACTCGCTTCATCACATGGCTCGTCTGCTGGCGCAGCTCCCTGAGTCCTACCTTGTTGGCCATAGTGCATACATGGTAGCACTAGCAGAGGCAAAATGGGAAAGGACGGCCCGCGCCGGACTGCAAGTAGCAGCGCCGGACGGCGGTCCCCGGCGGCGAAAGCACCGCCGGTTCCCGCTCCGGCGCCCGCCTCGACGATCGTGCCGACGCTTGGCGCTGACTCACCTGCTCGACACGAGCGTCGTGAGGCGGCTCGGTCATGTCGAAGTCCGGCACGCGGCCGAGGCCTTCGCCATATCGGTGCGCTGGGCGTGTTTCGCTCCGTCGAGGTGACTGCAACCCACTTCCGCCGCGCATTGCAGGTACAGCGTGCGCTGGCATGTCGCAGCCAGTGGGTCGCAAGATCCCGGACCTGCTCGTAGCTGCCGTCGCCGAGGAGATCGGCATCACGGTCCTGCATTACGACGCGGGCTTCGAGCCCATCGCGGCGGCGACCGGGCAGCGCTGCGAGTGGGTACTTCGAAGCGGGAGCGTCGCTTGAGGACAGGTGCGGTCGAGGCAGGCGTCGGTGAGGTGAAACCGAGGTTGGCGGGTCAGAGGCCGATGAGGACGATCCCGGCGGCCACGATCACAGCGGCGAGGACCCGCCGGGCGCCGAAGCCTTCCTTGAAGAAGAGCGCCCCTATGACGGCCGCCGAGATGACCCCGGTCTCACGAAGGGCTGATACCTCAGCCAGGGGGGCTTTCGTCTGGGCCCAGAGCACTGCGGTATAAGCGGCGAAAGAGAGGAAGCCCGCCAAGAAGCCGACTCGCACGGTGCGGGTGGCCAGGAAGGGCGTGCCGCGGCGGGCGATCGCCGCGGTGGCCATGAGACCGGGGCCCTCCATTACGAAGAGGAAGGCTGCGTAGGAAAGGGCGTCGCCCGAGTGCCGCGCCCCGATGCCGTCGACGATGGAGTAGCAGGCGATGGCGAGCCCCGTCGCCACCGCGGCGGCGAGGGCCGGGGTCTCGGCGCGGCGAAAGCCGGACGAGAAGGCGAGGCTCATCAGCCCCGCCGCCAGCACCACCACCCCGGCGAGCTCGAGGGGCGAGGGCGTCTCGGAGACGAAGATGAAGGCCCCGAGCGTCACCACCAGGGGCGAGGTTCCGCGGGCGACGGGGTAGGCCTGGTTGAAGTCGCCGAGCCGGTAGGCATTCACGAGGAGCAGGTCGTAGCCGATGTGGATGACGGCCGAGACGACGGCGAAGACGATGGCGTCCCTGGCCGGCATGCCGATGACCGGGAGGAGCACGGCGCCGCACAGCGTGATTGCGGCACCGATGCCGCCCATGATGACGATGCGGTCCTTCGCCGCTTTCGTGATGGCGTTCCACAGGGCATGGACGACGCCGGAGCCGAGCACTACGAAGAGCACGCCGACGGTGAGCTCTCGGTGGATCGGACTCCCTCCTCGACTGTGCTGGGCACGACCGTAGCCGCCCGTGGACAGCGGGCTCGCTCACGGGCCGAGGCGAGCCCGGCACCGTCACGGGACGCTGCCCTGCGGCACCACCCACTCGACCCGCTGATCCGTGGCCTCTGCGATCAGGTCGAAGTCGGCGTCGTAATGCAGCACACACAGTCCGGCGGCCTCCGCCGCCGCCGCGATCAACAGGTCCGGGATCGTCACGCCACGATGGCGGCCCTGGCGAGCCAACATGGCTTGCACCTCGATCGCTCGCTCGATGCCCCGTTCCCCGACCTCGACCCGCGGCAGCGAGCGACGGTCGGCGAGGATGGCCCTGTAGTCCTTGGCGCTGCGGGCGCTGAAGAGCAGCTCCAGGTCGACGATCCCACAACTGGCCACCTCACCGCCGACGAACAGCGGCTCCAGCCGGGCCGCCACCGGGGGGCGGTGCACCCTGGCCAGGGCAGACTTGTCCGCCAGGTAGCGAGCCATCTGCTTACCCCGGCTACTGCCAGGCTTGGGCCATCACGGACTCGTCGGCCAGGTCCATCCCCTCCTGGCTGCGAAGGCGCTCGAATAGCCGTTGGCGTCCCCTCCTGGCGACGACCTCGGCCAGGGCAGCGTGGATCGTCTCGGTTGCCGTGGTGGTACCGAGCACGTCCCGGGCGCCGGCCAGCAGCTGCTCGTCGAGGCGCAAGGCGGTCTTCTTCTGCATGGTCGGCAAGTCTATCTATGTGGGTCCCTCTCGATAGACAGTTGACTTAGAATTGTCTACCGGGCGCTGCCGGGGGGTTCGCCCACGCCCCGAGCCCGTTCTATGTGCTAGCAACCGTCGATGGCACGGACGAGCGAGCGCGGCGTCACTCCGCAGAGCGAGGACTTCTCCGCCTGGTACAACGAGCTCGTCCTGAAGGCCGAGCTCGCCGACAGGGGCCCGGTGCGCGGCACCATGGTGATGCGGCCCTACGGCTACCGGATCTGGGAGCTCATCCAGGCCGACCTCGACCGGCGCATCAAAGAGACCGGGCACGAGAACGCCTACTTCCCCCTCTTCATCCCCGAGTCGCATCTTCGCCGCGAGGCCGAGCACGTCGA
>JBOGHY010000058.1:0-13083 GCA_050742375.1 Acidimicrobiales bacterium
GGCTCAGCGCCGCGATGATGCGGTTGCGCATGGGAAAGCGCCAACCAGCCGGCTCGACCCCGAGCGGGGCCTCGGAGATCACTGCGCCGTCGGCGGCCGCCCGATCGAAGAGCCGCCGGCTGGACACTGGGTAGACCACGTCCACACCGCCGCCGGAGACGCCGACCGGTCGCCCCATGTGGCCCGAAGAGCCTGGTGACGCGTCGATGGCGGCAAGGACGCCGCCGTGGGCGGCGGCATCGATCCCTCGGGCGAGGCCAGAGACGACGGTGACGCCGCCTTGAGCGAGCGCGAACCCGAGCTCGCGGGCTACTTCGGCGCCGTAGTGCGTGGCCCGGCGTGTCCCGACGAGCCCGACGCAGGGACGATCGGCCACACCGAGGTCGCCCCGGATCCACAGCACCTCCGGCGGGAGCCGTAGGCGAAGCAGCCGCCTTGGGTAGCCGGGTCCGCCCCGGCGAGCAACCTGCGCCCCCGACCGCCTGATCCTCTCCCAGGTCTCAGCCACTCGGCGAGATCCGAGCTCCTCGCTCCAGCGGGCGAGCAGCCGGGCGACCTGCGACAGCCGCCCGTCGAGCCCGGCGGGAGGGTCCGGCGTGGCGGATGTCGGCGTCGGCACGCCGGCCAGGCGCCGCACGAGGCCGGGCTCGCGACGACAGAGCTGGTCGTACACGACGAAGGCCGGCTCATGGCCAAGCAGGCGCGCCAGTCGGGCAGGCGTCATGTCCGCCAGCATGGCGAGCGACGCCGCGAAGACCACGTCCGGCAGGCCTGTGCGCGTCATGCCGCCGCCCCCGATGCCAAAAGCGCCCGGCGACCGGGGCGAAGCTCCAGCGCCACCGCCAGCGCGCCGACCCCGATCGGCCCCTCGTCGCCCTCGAGATCGGCGATCGTGCGCGCCACCCTCCGGACCCGGTCGAGACCTCGTGCGCTCAAGGTGCCCTTGTGCAACCTCTGCTCGAGCATGCTCCGGGCCGCTTTGTCGATCGGTGCCAGCTCGTCGATCCGGTGAGCGGCTATGGCCGCATTGCGGGGCACTCCCCGGCGGCAGGCGATCTCCCGGGCCACGGCCACACGAGCTGCCAATGCGCATGACGCCTCGCCCGCCCCCTGCGACAGGAGCTCATGAGCGGTCGGCCGTTCGACCACGACGTGGAGGTCGAACCTGTCGAGGAGGGGGCCCGAGAGGCGCCTTGCGTAACGGTCCACCTGTCCAGTGGAGCAGCTGCACCCAGAGAGGGAGGTGCCTTCCCCACATGGGCAGGGGTTCATGGCCGCCACGAGGAGGAACGACGCCGGCAGCGTCACGGCCGCGCGCGCCCGGGCGATGCGCACGACGCCCTCTTCGAGAGGCTGGCGCAGGCACTCGAGCACGGTGGCGGGGAACTCCGGGAGCTCGTCGAGGAAGAGCACACCGTGGGTGGCAAGGCTCACCTCGCCAGGCCGGAGCAGGGAGGTGCCCCCGCCGAGAAGTGCCACGGCCGAGGCGCTGTGATGAGGCGAACGAAAAGGCGGCCTTCCTGCGACAAGAGCCGGCGGCACGGCGTAGCCGGCCGCCGAGTGGATCCTGCAGCTGTCGAGGATCTCCTTCTGGCCGAGCTGCGGCAGTATCCCGGGCAGCCGAACGGCGAGCATCGTCTTTCCCGCGCCCGGCGGCCCCGACATGACAAGGTGATGTCCACCCGCCGCCGCCACCTCAAGCGCCTTTCGTGCGGCGACCTGGCCGCGAACATCGGCCAGGTCGGGAGCCCGGGCGGCCGTCCGCCCGGGCACAGGCGACGCCCCAGAGGGGTCCGGCTGTGGCCAAGGCATCCTTCCCGTCAGCAGCTCGACGAGGCGGCGCAGGTTTGGCGCCGTGCGCACGACGACCTTGCCGACGAGCCTCGCCTCGGCGACGCCGGCCGCCGGCACGACGACGGCCGAAGACGAGAGCGAGGCAACGAGTGGGAGGATCCCGGGCACGGGGCGGATCGACCCGTCGAGTCCCAGCTCGCCGAGAAAGGCGGTCGCAGAGACGGCGGCGGCATCGAGCTCTCCGAGCGCGACGAGCAGGCCGACGGCGATGGGGAGGTCGAGCCCCGATCCGGCCTTGCGAAGACCCGAGGGGGCGAGGTTGACCGTCACCCGGCGGAGCGGCCAGGAAAAGGTGCTCGAGAGCAACGCCGCTCGCACCCGGTCGCGGGCCTCCCTGCAGGCGGCGTCGGGCAGGCCGACGACGGTGAAGCCAGGCAGGCCGTTGCTCACGTGGACCTCGACGACGACCTGACGCCCTTCTACACCGAGAAGGGTTGCGGACGGGATAGCTGCGATCACCGGGACTCCTTTGCGACGACCGGCCCAAAGGCGTAAAGGAGAGCCCGTCCCGGGCACTCGATCTCCGCAGATCGTAGGAAAGGGGTGTAGCGCGCCGGAGGCGGCGGGCGAGATGCCTACTCTGACGAGGGGTCCAGCCCGATCGGGTTGACGGGTGGAAAGAGCCCGGCACCCACTACCGCCCGGGCCAAGGGCCGCACGAGCTCGACTAGACGCTTGCTCGCCTCCTCCCCGATCGCACGGTACGGCGCCGCGGCGAGGGCGTTCGTCTCGGCCTCGATCCGGTCACGCAGCTGGCGCCCCGCCCCGGTGACGGCTTCGCCGGCATCGACGAGGCCGCGGGAGGCGAGGCGGTCGAGTGCCAGGGACCAGTCGGACTCGGGCCAACGGCGGCTTTCGATGAGAAGGTCGCGAGGAGCGCGGCCCGAGGCCGCCTGGAGGACGAGAGCCTCGGCGCCGTCGAGCCCGGCATGGACGAGGGCGGATGTGTGACCGTCACCGCGGAACTCGCGCAGCACGGTGATCGCCTGCCACAGCGCCGCAACCTCGTCGTCGGGAGGGCGAAGCTCGCGGTTCGCCGCCGCCAGGGGCCGCCCGGCGCAGTCACACGCCCCGGCGGCGGCCTGGGCCAGCTCGAGCGCCTCGGCTGGAGGTGGCTCACCGGCTACGCGACCAAGGGCCGCCGAGACGGCGCGCCAGCGAGCCTCGACGAGCTCGGCGGGCGAGGCGATCTCGAAAGCCTCCGGGATCGCCCGCTCGACCCGGGATCGGTGAAAATTGAAGAAGGTCGCCTCGACGACGGCGGCCGGCACGGCTCCCATCGGGGCCGAGCGGAAGGCGAAGTAGGACATCCAGTGGCCCTTGAGCCCGAGGCGGTCCCCCTCGGCTCTCGACTCCGGGGCGAAGTAGGTGACGCCGTGGACGGGTTCGAGGACGCGCCACGCCCGCTCTGCCAGTTCGGCGTAGTCCGGCATCCGGAGCCCTACCTGCCCTCGAAGCGGGGCTCGCGCCTCTCGACAAAGGCCGAGAGCGCCTCTCGCCCGTCGGCGGAGGTGATGTTGAGCGCCTGCGCCTCGGCCTCGCGCGAGAGCGCCTCGGCGAAGGACATCGACGCCGAGTCGTTCAGCATCGACTTCGCCATGGCGAGCGCCAGGGGAGGGCCGGCGGCCAGGCGCCCGGCCCAGGCCGCCACGAAGGCGTCGAGCTCGTCCGACGGGACGACCCGGTTCACGAGGCCGGCCTCGAAGGCCTCGGCGGCAGAGAGGATCTCGGCGAAGAAGGCGAGCCTCCTTCGCCCGGTGCAGGCCGATCAACCTCGGCAGGATCCACGAGCCCCCGAAGTCCGGCGACAGGCCACGCCGGGCGAATATCTGCGAGAAGCGAGCCCGCTCGCTCGCCACGACGAGGTCGCAGCCGAGGGCGAGGTTGCAGCCGGCGCCGACTGCCACGCCGTCGACCTTGGCGATCGTCGGCTGGGGAAGGCGGTGCAGGCTGAGCGCCGCCTCGTGGACCCGGCGCATGCTCGAGAGGGCGTGCTCGTCGCCACGGCCGAGGTCCGACAGATCGGCGCCCGAGCAGAACTCGCCGCCCCTGCCGGTCACGACCACGACCCGGACCTCGGCGTCGCTGGCGGCGGAGCGGAAGGTCTCGGCCAGCTCGACCCACATGGCGGCGTTGGCGGCGTTCTTTTTCGCCGGGCGGTCGAGGGCGACCGTCAGCACCGGGCCGTCACGCTCGACGTCGAGCGCCTCGAGGTGCATCGCGGCAACATAATTCAGCCATGGGGAAGCGGCCACTCCGACGAAAGCCCCTCCCCGCGCCACCTCCATCCCGCGATCCGGTCGCCGGGGGCCGCGCGAGGGGGCGCGCCAGCTTCGTCACCGACCCGCTCACCGGCGAGCTTGCGGAGCTTTCGTCCGTCCCGCCGTACCAGGCGCTCAAGCAGTACGTGTGCCCCGGCTGCAACCAGGAGATCAGGCCGCGAACCGGGCACGTGGTCGTCGTCCCGCTGCGGCTGCCGGACGAGCGCCGTCACTGGCACCGGCCGTGCTTCGAACGCGCGGCCCGGCGCCTCGGCCCGGCTGGCAGATGAGACCGCGGCCCCAAAGGCACCGCCGTCACGCTGCCGGCGACCGCCCCTTTTGAGCTTTCCCAGCAAGCTCTCAGCCAGGGCAGGGAAGACTTTGAGGTTGATCTGCGTTATCTATGGGAAAGGTGGTGATATGAGCGGTCAGCTCATCTTGACCTGGATCCTGATCTGCGTTTGCGGTTACCTCGGCTACCGCATCGCCGTTCAGTGCAGGCGCATCTTCGGCGTGTCGCCTTGGAGGATCCCGCCCGTCGTCTGGGGTCTCGTCTGCGCCTTCCTTCCGCTTCTCGGCATCCTCTTGGAGACGATCGCCCAGTTCACGACGCGCCGTCCCATGGGCAGGCCGCCATACCGGGCGACCGGCACCTCTTCGGCGAGGCCCTGGGCCGGCATTGCACGCGCCAGCGGCGCATGGCCTGGGCCACCCGGAACCGGCCGGTCGGCGACGCGTGAGCAGCCCCCCGGGCGCGTTCTCGGCGTTATGACGCCACCGCCAACCGCCGGACAGCCTGCCGACGAGCCGGCTCCGGCGCTGCTCGACGACGCCCAACCGGGCGAGCGCCGCTTGCCGGGACCAGAGGGATGGACCCCGGCCGAAGCGGGTCAAGCGAGCGGTGGCGTGCCGCCGCTTTTCGGGTGGTACCCCGACCCCACGGGTCGCTTCGAGCAGCGCTACTGGGACGGGCGCCACTGGGCAGACTCGGTGATGAACGGGAGCGCACGTACCAGCGATCCCGTCGAAGGACCGAACTAAACCGAGTTGCGGCAGCGGGCGCCAGGGCGCCAGGGCGGCTCTGCCACCAGCAGGCCGAGTTGGCCGAGGCGCTCCGCCAAGGCGGGGTGAGGTCAGAAGGCCGCCTCGAGGATCTCGACGTCGGTCCCGCGGACCGAGGCGACGTCGAAGCGGACCACCTTGGGGTGCCCGACCTGCGAGCGTCCTGCTAGCTCTCGTCCAGGGATCGCAGGCGGCCGGGCGGCGAGCTCGCGCAGGAAGACGGCGGTGGCGGCGCGTACGCGCCGCTGCTGACGCAAGGTGACGGCTTCGACAGGAGTGCCGAAGCGGTCGGAGCTACGTGCCTTCACCTCACACACGACGAGCACCGTCCCGATGCTCACGACGAGGTCGAGCTCACCCTGCCTGCAGCGCCAGTCGCGCGCTACGAGGCGATACCCGCGCCTCGTGTACCACTCGAGGGCGAGGCTCTCACCGCGAGCTCCGGCCAACTGGCGATCGCTCGGCACGCCTAGCCGTCCTTCTCGGGCAGCGCCTCCACGTTCACGTCCTTGTAGGTGACCACTCGCACGGACGCCACGAAGCGGGCCGGGCGGTAGACGTCCCAGACCCAGGCATCTTCGAGCTCCACCTCGAAATAGGTGGCGCCGGAGTCGGAGCGCGGCGTCACCTTCACGTCGTTGGCGAGATAGAAGCGCCGCTCGGTCTCGACGACGTAGCGGAACATCGGGAGGACGGCCCTGTACTCCTGGTACAGGGCTAGCTCGACCTCTGCCTCGAAGCGATCGAGATCCTCCTCTGCGCTCATGGCGCTCCTCAGCGAGTGTCCCGCTTTTCCTTTATCTTGGCCGCCTTGCCCACGCGGTCGCGCAGGTAGTAGAGCTTCGCCCGCCGCACGTCACCCTCGGTGACCCGCTCGATCCGGGCGATCATCGGCGAGTGAACCGGGAAGGTCCGCTCCACACCGACTCCGAAGCTCACCTTGCGCACCGTGAAGGTCTCGCGGACCCCGCCTCCCTGGCGGCGGATGACCGCGCCCTGGAATATCTGCACGCGCTCGCGGTTGCCCTCGACGACGCGCACGTGCACCTTCAAGGTGTCCCCCGGGGAGAAGCGGGGGACGTCGTCACGCAGGTTGGGACGGTCGACGAGATCGGTCGGGTTCATGACGGGTACGGCTCCTCGGCTTTCAGGCGTCCGGCGGCGGGCCCCAGGAGCGGAGATCGGGCGCGTCGTTGCCCTTACCGAGGTGAGGACCCCTTGCCGTCAGCGGGAACAGGATAGCCGGGCTGGGCCTACTCCGCCTCGAGGTGCTGGTCCACAGGCGGGCCGAGGGGCTCGGCGGGGGACGGGCTGGGCGGCGGGCCGAGGGGCCCGGCGGGGGCCGCGTCCGGGAGATCGAGCGGAGAAGGGTGCAGCTCCGCCACCATCAGGCGCTCCTCTTCGCTCAGACCCCCCCGCGCCTCGATCAGATCCGGGCGGAGAGAAAGGGTCCTCTCGAGCGATCGTGCGTGCCGCCACCGTGCGACGACCTGGTGGTCGCCGCCGAGTAGGACGTCGGGGACGGCCCAGTCGCGGAAGGAGGCGGGCCTCGTGTACTGGGGATGCTCGAGCAACCCCCCGGCGAAGCTCTCGTCGGCGGTCGAGGCGTCGTTGCCGAGCACCCCCGGGACGAGCCGGACGACTGCTTCTACGACTACCAGGGCCGCCAGCTCCCCGCCGGCGAGGACGACGTCTCCGATCGAGAGCTCGGCGTCTGCAAGGTGATCGGCTATGCGCTGGTCGACGCCCTCATAGCGCCCGCAGAGAAGCGAGAAGGCTCCCCCGGCGGCGAGCTCGGCGGCGACCGACTGGTCGAAACGGCGCCCGCTCGGGGAGAGCAGCAAGAGCGGTCGGGGCGGGTCGACGGACTCGACGGCGGCGAAGATGGGCTCGGGGGCGAGCACCATGCCCGGCCCTCCCCCGAAGGGGGTGTCGTCGACGGACCGGTGCGGATCCGAGGCTGCCGCCCGGAGGTCGTGCACCCTGATGTCGACCACTCCGCGGCTGCGACCACGACCGACGATGCTCGCCCGGCAGTAGGACTCCACCACGTCGGGGAAGATGCTGAGCACGTCGATGCGAAGCCGCGGGGACTGGCGGGGGGGCCCGGGCGGGGGCAGGCTCACTCGAACAGGCCCTCGGGCACGTCGACGACGAGGCGTCCGGGTTCCTTTGCGACGAGGAACCGGAGCGGCACGAGCCATCCGTCCTCTCCGACGAGCAGGTCACTCGCCGGGTTGGCCTGCACCGATGCGACTCGGCCGTGCCGGCGCCCCGCAGAGTCGAGCACCTCGCAGCCGATCAGCTCGTGCACGAAGTCGGCGGCGGGATCCTCGATTGGAGGAGCCAGGAGATCGAGCCCGCGGATCGCCTCGGCGCCGACACGGTCGACGACCCCCTCGAACATCACGAGGTGGCAGTGGCCGAATGGACGCGCCGACAACACTGAAAGGACCCGGCCCGGGTCGCTCCCAGACCCCGTGGCGCCGCCGACCGGCTCACGGCGGCGACCGTAGAGAGAGGAGCCCCTGGCCATGCGCTCGGCCCTGTTCGTGTCGAGGCGGACGACCACCTCTCCGGAAAGCCCGTGTGGCTTCACAACCTGGCCGACCAGGAGAAGGCGCTCCTCAACAGGATCGTCGGCCGGCATGACGCCGGGCCGCTCAGTCGTCGACGGCGACCGAGGCGTCAAGTCCCTCCCCGGCCGCAGCCGCCCGCACAAGGGTCCGAATGGCCTGCACGGTGCGCCCTCGCCGGCCGATGACGCGGCCCATGTCCCCGGGCGCCACCCGCACGCTGAAGCGCAGGCCGGAACGACCCTCGCTGACGTCCACGACGACGGCGTCGGGGTCGTCTACGAGGGCGCTCGTCACGTGGATAAGGACCGCCTTCGCAGCGGCGCCCCGAACGAGATCCGGCCCTGCAGCACCGGGGGGGCTTTCTTCGTCGTGGCCGTCAGGCTCGGAGACCTCCGCGGACACCTCCGCCCCCTCCTCTTCGTCCTCGTCGTCGTCGTCGCCGTCGTCGTCGTTCAGTTGGGCGTCGTCGTCGCCGGCGGCGAACTCGGGCTGGGCAAAGAGATCGTCGGGCATCGCCTCAGGCCTCCTTTCCGGCAGAAGCCTTCGGGCGCGCATGCCGAGGGGCTGGCGGCCTCTTCGTCGACTGGTACTCGCCCCAGACCCCGGAGATCTCGAGGAGCTTCCGCACCGTCTCGGTCGGCTGGGCGCCCTGCGAAAGCCACTTCATCGCCTTGTCGCTCTTCACGTTGATCTCCGAGGGTTCTGCGCGGGGCGCATAGGTCCCGACGATCTCGATGAAACGGCCGTCGCGGGGCGAGCGGCTGTCGGTGGCGACGATGCGGTAGGTGGGCTGCTTCTTCTTGCCCACCCGCATGAGGCGTAGCTTGACGGTCACGTGGATCCTTCCTCTTTCTGTACTTGTCGAAGTGTGAGCAAGGCCGGTGCGCTCATCTCGACCCTCGCGCCGAGGGCGTCACCCGCCCGCCCTTAGCCTTCTTGGCTTGGGCGTTCTTCTTCGCCATGGCACGGCGGTGCCCGCCGAGCCCGGGCAATGTCTTCATCATCTTCTGCATCTCGCGGAACTGCTTCACGAGGTTGTTCACCTCCGTCGTGGAGGTGCCGCTCCCCTGCGCCACCCGCAGCCTGCGCGAGCCGTTCAGCAGTGCCGGGTCTCCTCGCTCGGCCGGGGTCATCGACCGGATGATGGCCTCGATACGACCGACGTCACGGTCGTCGATCTTGGCGTCCCGGACCTCTTTCGGCACACCGGGCATCATCCCAAGCATCCCCGAGAGTGGACCCATTCGCTTCACCTGCTGCAGCTGCTCGAGGAAGTCCTCCAGCGTGAAGCGACCCTCCGAAAGGCGCTCGACGGCCTTCTCGGCTGTCTCCTGGTCGTACTCCCGCTCGGCCTTCTCGATGAGCGAGAGCACGTCGCCCATGCCGAGGATCCGGCTTGCCAGGCGGTCGGGATGGAACAGGTCGAAGTCGGCCGGCCGCTCGCCGGTCGACACGAACGCGATCGGCTTGCCGGAGACTTTGCTGACCGAGAGCGCGGCACCTCCGCGGGCGTCGCCGTCGAGCTTGGTGAGGATCACCCCGTCGAGGGAGAGGGAGTCGTTGAAAGCCTTCGCCGTCGCGACAGCATCTTGGCCGGTCATGGCGTCGACGACGAGGAGGGTGTAGTCGGGCCTCACGGCGGCCGAGATCGCCCGCACCTCGCCCATGAGCACCACATCGATCGAGAGCCGCCCGGCGGTGTCGATGATGAGCACGTCGCGCCCCAGCCGTTCTGCCTCACCGCGCCCGGCCTTGGAGAGGCGCACCGGATCGGTCGGCTCGGAGAAGACGGTGACGCCGACCTCCTGGCCGAGCACGCGTAGCTGCTCGACTGCGGCTGGGCGCTGGAGGTCGGCTGCCAGCAGCAGCGGGTTCCTGCCCTGTTGCTTGAACCATCGGGCGAGCTTGGCGGCCGCCGTCGTCTTACCCGACCCCTGCAAGCCGGCCAGCAGCACGACCGTGGGAGGGCGGGAGGCGTAGGCGATCCGGAGCGGCTCGCCGCCGAGTGTCGTCGAAAGCTCCTCACCGACAACCTTTATGACCTGCTGGGCCGGGCTTAGGCTCTTCGACAGCTCGGCGCCCGAGCAGCGGGCGCGGATCCGCTCGATCAGGTCGCGGACGACGACGAGGTTGACGTCGGCCTCGAGCAGGGCGACGCGTATCTCGCGGAGCACCTGGTCGACGTCGGCGTCGGTGAGGTGACCGCGGCCCCGAAGGCGCGTGAGTATCTGGTCGAAACGATCGGAGAGAGTCGCGAACATGAGGCGCCGCCAGGTTAGTCGGGGCTATGGCGGGGCCTGGAAGGCCGCCCCGAGGCGGGGCTGTGCCGCGGCTCCCGGGCGGGGCTGTGCCCCGGCCGCTCTGCCGCCCTGCCGCCGGGTCATGCCCACGGTGCCGGCGGTCGCTGGTCGGCTTGGCCGGCAATACTGGCCCGATGCCGACGACACGCACCGAGACCGTGACCGCCTCCGACGGCGGGACCTTCGCCACCCATCTCACCCTCCCCGACGCCGGCGAAGGCCCCGGAATCCTCCTCCTGCAGGAGATCTTCGGGGTGAACGACTTCCTATTGGGCAAGGCAGGCGAGCTGGCCCGGGCGGGCTACGTCGTGTCGTGCCCGGACGTCTTCTGGCGGGTCCAGCCCGGCGTCTCCCTCCCACACGACGCCGCCAGCCTGCAGGAGGCATTCGGGCTCATGTCCCGCTACTCGGACGAGGTGCCGCAGGAGACCAAGGTGGCCGATCTCCTGGCCGCCCTCTCGGAGCTGCAGGGAACCGCCGAGGTGAATAGGGGCGTCGCCGCCATGGGGTACTGCCTCGGGGGAATGCTTGCCTACCTCGTCGCCGCCCACGGAGACGTCGACGCTCTCGTCTCGTACTACGGCTCGGGCATCGCCGACATGTTGGACATCTCGGGCGGGGTCGCCTGCCCGGTGCTGTTCCAGTTCGGAGGTTCCGATCCTTACATCGCCCGTGAGCAGATCGACGCCATCGAGAGCTGCTTCAAGGACCGTCCTGACGTCGAGGTGCGAGTCGAGCCCGGTGCCGGCCACGCCTTCGAGAACCTGCTGGCGCCGCAGTTCGCCGACCCCGACGCCGCTTCGCGCTCGTGGCCCCACACCCTCGCCTGGCTATCCCACAACCTGCCGGCAGCCTGAGCCGGAGGGCGACGCCCCGGCAGCCCTATGTCTGCCGACGGCCGGTCATCCATACGCAGAGCGCCACGAGTGCTATCGCGGCCGCCACGACGTCGTTCACCGCCACACCCCTGCCGGTGCTGATGGTCAGCAGGACAGGCCCCTCTGCCGGGAGATTGAAGACTGCTATGAGGACCGCCGCGATAACAAGGGCGACCGCAACGACCCGGCGCGAGCTCAGCGCCACCGGTGCGGGCTCACGGCCACCGGCTCGGGCTCACGGCCATCGGCGCAGAGCACTTGTGGCAGTCGGGCGGGCAGTCGCCCGCCCGAGACCTACCCTCTGGCAGGTCTTCCGGCGTCCACAGAAGACCGCCAAGCAAGAAGAGGGACCACCGCCGATGAGCGAGATTCTACCCGCTCCCTTGTGAGCCTGATGAGGGCGGACGGCGTGCCAGACCTCTCCACGCTGGCCAAGGCAATCGACCCGGCGGGGAACCGGCGGGCTTCCCGCGGCGGGCATAGCACCAGAACCGGTCGCGGCCCGAAGGTTCGCCAGACGCAACGGCTCACCGGTTGCGCCCTCGCACCCCGCCGACCACTGCAGTCCACCCTGGCGACCGGGTCCTCGGAGCTCGGATCGGTACGGAAAGCGCCACACGACTGAGTGTGCCCATCTGAGCTGGCCCCACTTGACGGCTAGCCGCTAGCGCGGGTTCCTTTTTTCAAGAACATTGTGGGTACATCCCAATGTCCCGACAATTGGCTAGAAAGTGAACACCGACGGGGGCGGAGGCAGCAGGGCGGCGTCCCGGCCGCCCCGGGCTCGAAGCGGCCTACTCGAACAGCGCCGCGACGAACTCCTTCGGGTCGAACTCGACAAGGTCGCCGACTCCCTCACCCAGCCCGACGAGCTTGATGGGCACGCCGAGCTCGCTGCGCACCGCGACGACCACCCCGCCCTTGGCCGTCCCGTCAAGCTTGGTTAGCACCACCCCGGTCACATCGACGGCATCGGTGAACTGACGCGCTTGGACAAGACCGTTCTGACCGACGGTGGCATCGAGCACGAGCAGCACCTCGGTTAGGTTCCCGGGAGGTCGTTCGGCGATACGGCGGACCTTTCTCAGCTCCTCCATCAAGTTGACCTTCGTGTGGAGACGCCCGGCCGTGTCGGCGATGACGAGGTCGGCGCCCCGCGCCGCCGCATGCTGGACTGCGTCGAATATCACCGACGAGGGGTCGGCACCGTCGGCGCCGCGCACGAGGCGGGCGCCGGACCGCTCGGCCCACGTCTCGAGCTGCTCCCCAGCGGCCGCGCGAAAGGTGTCGCCGGCCGCCAGGACGACCTTGCGACCCCGGGCCGTCTCCCTGGCTGCGATCTTCCCGATCGTCGTCGTCTTGCCCGCTCCGTTCACCCCGACGAAGAGCCAAACCGTCGGCCCGCCGGTGCTCTTCTCGAGCACCTCAGCGCCATCGGCCAAGTTGGCCGGCCGGGCGATGGCAAGCTCTGACGAGTCACCCTCGAAGATCGCCTCGATTTCGGTCCTAAGAGCCGCCAGGAGCGCTTCGGGTTCGGGCTCGATCTCGGACGACTTCACTTTCGACCTGAGGTCGTCGAGCACGCGCGTCGTGGTGGCCAGACCGACGTCGGCAAGGATGAGAGCCTCCTCCAGCTCCTCGAAGGTGGCGTCGTCGACGACCCTGCCCCGGATCCCGGCGAGGTGGCCCCCGAGGAGGGCGCGGGCGCGGCCGAGGCCCTGGCGGAGCAGAGGCCGCTCCGCGACCGGGAGAGCGACGCCTGCGACGGATTCGGTCTCGCCGTCCTGCTCCGCGACCGGAGCCCCGCCGTCCGGAAACGACCCCCCGCCTTTCGGCAGCGGGACCGAGAGCCGCTGTGCCTCCGCCGTGGGGAGCCGTGCCGCAGCCTCGGCTGGCCCGCGGGGCGCACGCCGTCTCACGGCCACGAGGCCGCTCGAGGCGATCAAAAGGACGCCGACGACCACGATGACGACGATGGCGACCAGCGGCATGGCGCCGCGAGCCTAACTACTAGGAGGCCGAACGCACCGTGGCATCGCCCAGGCGCTCGCTCACGACCTTCGAGGCGCCGCCGGGCTGCATCGAGACCCCGTAGACGATGTCCGCCGCCTCCATGGTGCGCTTTTGGTGGGACACGACGAGAAGCTGG
>JBOGHY010000059.1:0-46133 GCA_050742375.1 Acidimicrobiales bacterium
CTCGTGGGACTCGAGTGTCACTACGCCCGCTACTCGCCTTTCGAGCGGGAGGCCCTCGCCGACCTGGCGCGAAGGCTCGGTCTCGTGGCGACGGGGGGCTCGGACTTCCACGGCTCCTACAAGCCCGGCATCTCGGTCGGGTTCGGGACGGGGGATCTGCGAGTCGAGGACGGCGTGCTCGACGAGCTCAGGGACCGGCTCGGCCGTTAGCCGCAGCCGAAGGTGGCGCATCGACTCGGGCCAGGGCGCGTGCGGTATGGTTTGCTCGTGCAACCTCGGCGGGTGGTGGCGCTGATCGTCGCGATAATCGGGCTTCTCGCACTTGTCGTCGGCCTGATCTACTTGAACGTCTCGGCCGAGTCTCTGCCGTCGTTCTTTCCGGGACACCTCGTAGGGGTGAGGGCGAAGCACGGCGACCGCGGCGGAGCGGGCATCGCCCTCGGGATCGTTCTCCTCGTCATCGGGGGTTACTTCCTAAGGCAGCGCCGGAGCCCCTACCCGCGCTGACGAGCTCGGGTAGGGGAGCGGGCTGGCCTCAGTAGCCGGCGAGCATGCCGTAGCGTCGGCCGAGCTCGAGGCTGCGCCCGAAGATCCAAAGCCCGAGGGGTAGGAGAACCGCGCAGAAGGCGAGCAGCAGCAGGATCGCCTGTCCGGTATCCGGGCCGTAGATGCCCGACGCGTGTGGCATGAGCGCCTTGCGCATCCCGGCGATGACATATGTGTTCGGGAAGAACCACGCCAGGACCCTGAGCGGAAGAGGAAATACGTTTAGCGGCACGAACTGGCCGGTGAAGACCATTGCAAGCATCATGTAGATGCTCGCGATGGGGTCCCCTCTTTTCGCCAACACCCGAATTGCTCCTGCCGTCACTCCGATCGCGAGCCCAGTGAGGACGGCCAGGACCGACAGGGCGAGGACTGCCGGGATCTGGCCCGGTACGAACTGTGCCCCGAGGCCGAGCGAGGCGAGAAGTATCACTCCCGCCATGAACGCGCGGTAGATGCAGGGCCAGGTCCCAAGGGCGAGGGGTATGAGGCGCCAGGACACCGGCTCTATCAGCAGCATCTCGAGGCGTCCCTGCTCGATCGCCCAGTCGAGCTCCTGGCCGAGGCCGAGCACTCCCGCGGCGCAGAGCTGGGCCGCCGCGAGCCCTATGGCGGCAAAGCTGAGATAGTCGGGGCCGACGGCCGCCGACGAGTGAATGAGGCGGCCGAGGAAGACGTAGGCGATCACCGACAGGACGACGCTTGCCTGCATGAGGATGAAAGAGAGCGGATAGCTGAAGGTCGCGCGGGCTCCCATGCGGACAAATGCCCACGTCACCACGACGGCGCGCCGCGAGCGTACGACGATGGCCGGGCGCCGGCGCCTGGTAAACGTCGGAGACAGCGCCGCCGTCATCGGAAAGGTCCCTTTGCCGGTCCGCCGGCATGTCGAAGGATTCCGTAGATGACCTCACGCAGGGGCTGGCGGGACTCCTCGACGCCCGTCAAGCCGTCGAGCACCCCGTCGAGGCGGGCGATCAGCTGCCCGACCGGTAGGTCGCTTCTGGCGGTGAGCTCGTTCGGCGGGAGGGCGACGTCGTCGACAAGGTCGACGTCCGACAGACGGGAGAGGTGCAGGCGAGCGCGTGCGCTATCGACGGCGCCGATGAACCGGAAGGTGATCGTCCTTTCCTCGGGGCGAGGCAGGTCGTCGAGCGGGCCGTCGTAGAGGATCCTCCCGGCGTCCATGAGCAGCACCCGGTTCCGGAGCGCCTCGATCTCCTCGAGGCGGTGCGAGCTGATGAGCACCGCCACGCCGTCGTTGCTGGCAACCTCCTCGATGTCCTGGAGGAGCTCATAGGCACCTACCGGGTCGACGCTGGCGGTGGGCTCGTCGAGGATCAGCACACGGGGACGATGCATGAGCGCTCGCGCCAGTTGGAGGCGTGCGCGCATGCCTGCCGAGAGGGCGAAGCCGACTCGATCCGCCACGTCGCTGAGGCTCACGAGCTCGAGCACCTGCTTGATCCGCCGCCGGAGCAGGTGGCCGGCGAGGCCGGCGAGCTGCCCGTGGAAGATCAGGTTGTCTCTGCAGGAAAGTCGCAGGTAGAGCGTCTGGTCCCCCGCCGGAACGAAGCCCACCTGGGCGCGGACCGACTTCGGAGCCCTTTCGACGTCGAAGCCGCAGACCCGGATCGAGCCGGACGTCGGGGTCGTGAGGCCTGTGATCACCCGGAACAACGTCGACTTGCCCGCCCCGTTCACCCCTACGATGGCGCAGCTCTCACCCGCTTTGACAGTGAGCGAGACCCGGTCGAGCGCGAGCACGGGCTCCGAGATGGCCGAGCGGAGGAGCACCTTCATCCACCTCGGGGACGGGTAGTAGATCTTGGTGAGATCTTGGACCTCGACCGCCGTCGGCACCTCGACATTGTTCCACCCGTACTACCTGTGCTGGAGCGGCGAGCCAGGTGGAGCCGGCCCCGGCCCCGCCCCCGGTGCGGAGCCGGTCCGCGGCGGCTCGCCCCGATGGAGTCGAGAACCTATCCTCGCGTCCGGTGGGAGGCGCCCGGCTGGTGCACGTCACGACCCCCGACATGAGCCTCGTGCTGCTCCTCGGCCCGCAGCTTCGTGCCTTTTCACGCGCCGGTTACGAGGTGATCGGATGCTCGGCCCCCGGACGCTACGCCGACGAGCTCGAGTCGTGGGGAATTCGCCACGTGCCGTTGCGGCACTCGACCCGCTCACAAGATCCGGCCGCCGACCTCCTCACTTTTGGCGAGATGGTCAGTGTGTTCCGGCGCCTCGAGCCCGACGTCGTGCACACCCACAACCCCAAGCCCGGGATCCTCGGCCGGTTGGCGGCCCGGGCGTGCGGGGTGCCCGTGGTGGTGAACACCGTCCACGGCCTCTACGCCCAGCCGGGCGACGGGGCCGGACGGCGCCTGGCGGTGTATGGGGCGGAGCGCCTGGCGTCGTGCTGCTCGGGGGCAGAGCTGGTGCAAAACGTCGAGGATCTGGAGGTGCTGAGGCGTCTCGGGGTGCCGGAGCGAAAGCTCACCCTCCTCGGGAACGGGGTCGACCTCGAGCGGTTCTCGCCTCGGGGAGACGACCGGGCCCGGTCGTCCATCCGCCAGGAGCTCGGGGTCGCCCCGTCCGACGTCGTGGTCGGAGTCGTCGGGCGCCTGGTGTGGGAGAAGGGCTACAGGGAGATCTTCGAGCTGGCGGCTCGCCTCAAAGGGTGCGAGCCGCCGGTGCGTGTCGTCGTGGTCGGCCCCGAAGATGCCGGGAAGAAGGACGCCGTCGGAAAAGAGGCGATCCGGGAGGCACGCGCTCACGGCGTCTGTTTTCTCGGCGAGAGGAAAGACATGGAGCGCCTCTACACCGGCTTCGACCTCTACGTGCTTGCCTCCCACCGGGAGGGCTTTCCGCGCTCGGCGATGGAGGCGGCCGCCATGGGGCTGCCGGTGGTGGCCACCGACATCCGCGGCTGCCGACAGGTGGTGGAGGATGGCCGGACCGGGATCCTCGTCCCGCCGCGGGACGCCGCCCGCCTGGCGGCCGCCGTGGGGCGACTCGCGCGCTCGCCGGCGGAACGGGAGACGATGGGGTCGGCCGGCCGCGAGAAGGCGCTTTTGGAGTTCGACCAGCAACGCGTCATCGATCTGACGCTCGACACCTACGACCGGCTCCTCCGTCGGATAAGCGTGCCCGGGGGAGCGAGCGCAGGGTTGAACTACCGGCTGGCCAACCACAAAGACGCCGGCGGGCTGGCCGAGCTCCACGCCAGGGAGCTGCCCGGCAGCTTCCTCACGTCGCTCGGGAGCGGGTTCCTCGAACGCCTGTACGAGACGATCGTCGCCTCGGAGCAGTCGTTCGCCATCGTGGCGGTGGCAACGGACCGACGCCTCGCCGGCTTCGTCGCCGGCACGGGCGACACGGGCGCCCTCTACCGGCGCTTCCTCGCCCGCAGGGGAGCGATGGCGTCAGCGGCAGCCATCAGCGCGCTCGTGCGATCGCCGAGGCAAGCCCTCGAGACTTTGTCCTACGGATCGGGCCGGGGCCGGCCGGCCACCGGAACGCTCCCGCGCGCCGAGCTGCTGTCGCTTGCTGTCGATCCCGCTTGGCGCCGAAAGGGGGTGGGTCGCGGTCTCGTCCAAGCCTTCCAGGCCGAGATCGGGCGAAGGGGAGCGGCGGCGAGCCGCGTCGTCGTCGGGTCGGGCAACGTCGCAGCCATCTCCTTGTATCAAGGATGCGGCTTTCGCCCGGTGTCGAGCCTCGAGGTGCACCGAGGCGAACGCTCCGAGGTGCTCGTGTGGCCCTGACGTGGCTGTGGGCCGGACTCAGCGCCTTCGGCGGGGCGCTGCTCACGGCCCCGCTGTGGATGCGAGTGGCCCGCGCCACGGGACTGCTCGACCGGCCCGGTCCGCTGAAGGTCCAACAGGTGGCGGTTCCCTACCTCGGCGGCGCCGCCGTTCTTGCGGGCATCCTCGTAGCGGCGTGGACCCGCGTGCGCGCAGAGGAGGTGTCGGTCCGGATCCTGGTGCCGCTCGGAATAGCCCTCGCCCTAGGCGTCGCCGACGACGCCTTCAGCCTGCCGGTGGCGGCGCGGGTGCTCGGCGAGATCGGACTCGGGATCGCGCTCGCATGGGCCGTTCCCACCCGCTTCGGGTCGGCCGCCTGGATACCTATCGTCCTATTGGCGCTCTTGCTCGTGAACGGGATCAACCTCCTCGACGGCCTCGACGGCCTGGCGGCGGCGGTGTCGGCCGCCGCCGGTGTGGGCTTCGCTCTTTTGCTAGCGGGAAGCGGGCGGATCGCGGGGGCGAGCCTTGTCGGCGCGGTTGGGGGCTTTCTCTTCTTCAACCGTCCTCCCGCGCGGCTCTACCTCGGTGACGGCGGCTCGTACCTGCTCGGGGCTGCGCTTGCAGTGCTTACCCTCCTTGCGTGGGGACGGGCTGTCCCCACGGCGACGTCGCTTTCGTGCTTGCTCTTTGTCGCCCTGCCGGTGGCGGAGATCGCCTGGGCGCTCATCAGGCGCCGGCGCGCTCACCTGCCCCTTCTCGCAGGCGACCGGGGCCACAGCTACGACAGGCTCTCGGGGCGGGGCTGGCGAACCGAGGTGGTCGTGCTGGCGACGGCAGGCGTCCAGTTGCTTCTCGTCGGGCTCGGTGAGGTCGCCGCTCACCTCGGCGTCGCCGGGGCGGTCGTCATCTTGGTCCTGGTAGGCGCCCTCGCGATGACAGGAGGGGCGCTCGCAGGCTTCCTAGGGCTGGCCGACGAGGCGGTCCACTGACCTGCTCCGGCGCCGTCCCCGGCACGAAAGGAAGGCTTCGACCACCTCGGCCAGCTCCGAGTCGTTCATGGCGGAGCCGCTCGGCAGCGCCAACTGGCTTGTTCTTCGCCGGATACCGAACGCCAGTCACTTCAGGGTATGGTGCCACCTCTCGTTCACGTCAGGTGGGACGTCATGGGCTACGGGGGTTCTTGACCGATCCTATTTGCGATTCTACACTCGCGCCACTATGTAGGAACTTTTCACACGGGCAGGAGTCAGAACAACGGAGGGTTATGGACGGTCATGGCATCAGGGCGATTGCCTTCTATCTTCCTCAATTTCATCCGATTCCACAAAACGATCAATGGTGGGGAGCGGGCTTCACGGAGTGGACGAACGTTGCGAAGGCGCGCCCGCTCTATCCGGGCCATGTCCAACCAATATTGCCGTCGACGCTGGGCTTTTACGACCTGCGAGTCCCTGAGGTTCGTGAGAAGCAAGCTGCGCTTGCCCGCGAGGCTGGTTTGGAGGCGTTTTGCTACTGGCATTACTGGTTCGACGGTGACCAACTGCTGCAACGGCCGTTCGATGAGGTGCTTGCTAGTGGGCAGCCTGACTTTGGCTTCTGCCTTGGGTGGGCAAACGCTTCTTGGACGGGGGTGTGGTGGGGAGCGCCGGGGCGGCTGCTGATTCGTCAGACTTACTCAGGCACGGAGGACCACATCCGGCACTTCGAGTCCCTCACGCCTGCCTTCTTCGACCACCGTTACATGACAATCGATGGGAGCCCAGTATTCATCATTTTGAACCCGATGGAGCTGCCGGAACCTGCTCGCACGTTGGCTCTATGGCGATGCTGTGCTGAGAAGTCAGGCTTACCAGGGCTATTCGTCATCGGAATCATTGGACAGGACCAGGATCCCCGTTCCGTCCTCGCCGATGGCTTCGACGGCTACTTGGTTCACCCCTCTTGGCAAGCGGCCGCCCTGCGACGGCTCGCGCTGCCGAAGCGGGCTGTATGCAAGCTGGCGACCGGCCCACTGGTGGGTCGCTACACGGACTTGACGGCTGTCATGATCGAGATGGCAAGGAACATCAAACCTCGTCAGTTTCCGGTTGTGGTCCCTGGCTGGGACAACACGCCCCGAACGGGGAGGCGCGGCATCGTTCTGGCGGGCAAGTCACCAGAGCAGTTCGCAGCGCAAGTCAGAGTGGCAATCGAAGCGTTGATGCATCGACGGGAGAGAGAGCGGTTGCTTTTCGTAAAATCGTGGAATGAGTGGGCCGAGGGTAACCACCTCGAGCCTGACAGCAAATGGGGGCACGCGTTCATTCAATCTCTTGACGGTACGCTGAGACGATACGGAGAACAATCTCGCGCTCTCGTGTGAAGTCCTTATCCACTTGATGCGATGCACGAGCGCCTCGTCGCTCGAGCGTAGGCGGGTCGATAACGACTCGAACGTCGAGTCGAAGTGAGCTGCGGGGCGGTCTGAACGCTCATCGAGATCTCCTCACTGGGGGCCAGCAGATCTCGGAAAGCCTCAGGGCGTGTTGGGGCTCACCCCGTTTTGCGGGCCCGGCTCATCGACGAGCGGCACGGCGCCCCACCAGAGGTCGGCGGTGGGAGGTAGAACGACTCGCCACCGGTCCTCTCGGGCAGGTGTGGTGTGCATGGTGCAGCCGCCGCCCGACTGTCGGGGCGGCGAGCGTCTTCGGCATGACCTCGACGGCGAACGAGGCAACCCGCCGCCCCGCCTCGACGACCGACGGGTCTAAGGCTGGCGTAAAGGTGCTCGAAGATCGCCGGGATCACTCGACGCCATGTGCTCACGTGCCGAGCAGGCTCCGAGGTGACCCGCCAGGTCGGTGAGCAGTGCAGATCGGT
Organism: Acidimicrobiales bacterium; assembly: GCA_050742375.1. Taxonomy (GTDB): domain Bacteria; phylum Actinomycetota; class Acidimicrobiia; order Acidimicrobiales; family Bog-793; genus JAKATT01. The sequence goes on from JBOGHY010000059.1 coordinate 7,152, forward strand.
GGCTTCTGTCGCCGAGGAGTACGGGGTTGCCTGGGACACCGCCTCGTCAGCCGTCACCCACCACGGCATGCCCGTTGTCTATGACCCGCACCGGGTCGGGCACGTGCGGGCTCTCGGGGTCGACGAGCACTCCTATCGCCGCCACGCGATAGCACTCCATCATCCACGCGACCGTCCTCGTCGATCTCGACCGCCGGGTCGTGATCGACCTGTTCGAAGAGAAAGGCGCCATCAAGCTGCGAGGTTGGTGCGCTGTGCGCTCGAAGAGATGACTGAGGGGCGTGAGGGTGGTCCGGCCTTCGCCGTGACATGAGCGGCTCAGCTCCCCCCTCTGCAGCTGTGACGAGGCTGCAGGACTCGCGCCTGGTGGCACTCCCTCCAAAGGGGCTCTTGCCGCCCTGCTCAACCTGCCGCCAGTCGACGACGGACCGGACCGTCTACCGGGCTCTCCGGCGACGATCCGAACGGGACTCTCACCCGCTGGTTTCATCCAACCTTGCAGGATGCAGTATAGATCAATATATGAGGAAGAGGTACGTGGAACTGGCTGGCGACCCTATCAGTTCGCAAAGGTCTTCACAGGATTGAGCGGACCTCCGTTAGCAGAGGATGCTCGCGAGCGTCAATACCGTTTCAGTTACGCGCAGCTGTGGGTCAACAGTTCATATCATCGTGCCCGACACGGAGCGGTCATTGCCTGCACAAAATCACCTCGTTCTTAAGATGTCTGAGAAGTTCGATGGTCTTTTGATGTAGATAAACTTGACTTTCGCCAGTAAACCGCCGAGCCGTCGATTTCGACAATCTGGTCCTCGATAGCATGGGCATTCCGATAGTCCGTGATCGCCATCGCGCACCGGTCGATCGAGTGGTAGTCGTCGATAATACAATAGCCGCCGAGAGAGAGCTTTGGGTAGAGCGCCTGGAGGGCTTGGAGAGTTGACCGTACAGGTCACCGTCTATACGAAGCAGGGAAAGCTTGTTTATGGGAGCATTTAGTAAGGTCTCCCGAAACCAGCCGATTATGAACTGAACCTGATCGTCCATTAATCCATAACGATCGAAGTTGTGGCGGACCTGATTGGCTCCGACGGATAAGATGCCATGTCGCGCAAGGTTCAGGCCACGGTCGGCTGGATACCTGTCGGGGTCCGACGGAGGCACTCCTTGAAATGAGTCGGCAAGCCAGACCTTACGATCGCTCACCCCGTGGGCCTTGAGGACGCCCCGCATGAAGATCGACATGCCGCCCCGCCAAACGCCGGCCTCAATGACGTCACCAGGAATGTCGTCGGCCAGGATGCTTTCGATGCAGGAGCGTGCATTCGCCAGGCGCTTCAGTCCCGTCATCGTCTCCGCTCTGGCCGGCCAGTCCCGCCCGTTCTCTCGCTTGGCCGGGTCAAATTGGCGTTTGATGACCAGCTCTAGATGTGCCTTGCCCAGCAGAGGTGCCAGCCGGTGAGCTACCTGTACCCAGTGACTGGTAGGCGCCCATTCGGACCGGACGCCCGCCACCAGGTCGCTGTCCTCGAAGAGCGCACGCGACAACGCGCGCGCTAGCAAGTCCAAGTAGAGATCGGCGCCAGCGTCTGACGTTCCCATATTCACGATCCTATGTCCAGTGCCAGTTTCTCTTCATTCGGGCTCGGTGAAGTCGGCGCTCACCTCGGCGTCGCCGGGGCGGTCGTCATCTTGGTCCTGGTAGGCGACCTAGTGATGACAGGAGGGGCGCTCGCAGGCTTCCTAGCCCAGATCGTTCACGCGTCTCCGTGAGCTGATCAGCCACCATCCGCGAAAACGCCCTCCTGGTAAGGGAAACTGAGGTCGTCCAAGACGTCAGTTGCCAGGCCAGGAGGGCACTTCCGAGATGGACGTTACCAGTACCCGCGCGGTGAAGGTGGGAGCCTCTGGGAGGGGCGTCGTCGCCCACGTCGGCCTCCACGCACTTGGTGCATTCGCCGACAGGCTCCATCTTTCCCATTTGCTCTCGGCGACGATCCCGCAACGGCCGCTGCTCGTGCACGACCGGGGAAAGGTGCTGGTCCAGACTGCCCTCATGCTGGCGGGCGGCGGGGAGAGCTGCGCCGACATCGAGCACCTGCGGGCACAGGAGTCGCTCTTCGGCCTCGTGCCGTCGGACTCGACGACGTACCGCACCTTTTTCGAGATCAGCCCGGAGACGCGTCGTGAGATCGGCGGGGCGGTGGCCGAGGTACGCGAGCAGGTCTGGGCACGCTCGGCTGCGACGAAGTCCGGCCCGGTCGTATTGGACATCGACGCCAGCCTCGTCCCCATCCACTCCGAGAACAAGGAGTGCGCCGCTCCGAACTTCAAAGGCGGCTACGGGTTCCATCTGATGTTCTGCTTCGCCGACGCAACCGGTGAAGCACTCTCTGGGTTGCTTCGCCCCGGAAGTGACGGCTCCAACACCGCGGCGGACCACATCACCGTCTTGGACGAGGCGATCGCCCAGCTGCCGAAAGAGGTCCGGGCCGGACATAGCGCTGGAGACGACGCCTCCCTCGTTCGCCGACAGGTGATCTGTCGCACCGACTCGGCCGGGACGACGGCAGCCTTCCTCTCGGCCCTTCGGGCCCGAAACGTCGGCTTTTTCACCTCGGCCATCACGAACACCCAGATACAGGCCGCCATCTTGGATGCGATCGGGATCGAGGGCGCCTTTGTGCCAGCTGTCACCCAGGACGGAGAAGAGCGACCTCGGACAGCGGTCTGCGAGCTGACGAGCCTCGTCGAGCTCTCGTCTTTCCCGAGCGGCACCCGCCTCATCGTTCGCCGTGAGCCGCTCCACCCCGGAGCACAGCGAAGCCTCTTCCCCTCCCTCGAGCACCGCTACTGGGGCTTCTACACCGATCAAGAGGGAGATCCGGTCAGCCTCGACGTCACGATGCGCGCCCACGCGCACGTCGAGAACCACATCTGCCGCCTGAAGGACTCCGGTCTCCTGGCCTTCCCGTTCACCTCCTTCGAGGCGAACAAGAACTGGATGGCCGTCGTGATGCTGGCGGCCGATCTCGTCAGGTGGTTCCAGCTCCTCTGCCTCGATGGCTACTTCGCCAGCGCCCGGCCGAAGGCGCTCCGCTGGGCGATCTTGCACGCGCCCGGCCGCATCGTGCGCTCTGGTCGCCAGGTGATCGTGCGCCTCCTCGCGAACTGGCCCGACGCCGGAGCAATCCTTCGGGCCTACCGCCATATCGAGGCGCTCACCTGAGCGCCGAACTCGCCAGAAGTCGACAGCTCGAGCTTCTCCGCGCCCCGAGCTCGGCAAACGGCACTCTTCTTCGACAAATGCGGTCACTTACGGACCGTCGAATAACATCACTCAAGCGACGAGAGGCAAATCTCAGCACTTCGAGCTCGTGGAGCTCGCTCAATCACCCGCGTGAATGATCGAGGCTAGGGCTGGCCGACGAGGCGGTCTACTGACCTGCTCCGGCGCCGTCCCCGGCACGAAAGGAAGGCTTCGACCACCTCGGCCAGCTCCGAGTCGTTCATGGCGGAGCCACTCGGCAGGCAGAGTCCGCGCTCGAAGATCTGCTCGGCCACCTTGCCGCCGACGGCGCGGCAGCCTTTGAAGCACGGCTGCAGGTGCATCGGCTTCCAGGTGGGTCGCGCTTCTATGTCGCAGGCCTCGAGGTGCCGTCGCACCTGTTCGCGGTCGGCGCCGAATACCTGAGGGTCGATCGTGAGGCAACTGAGCCAGAAGTTCGGCTCACCGCCCGGGTCCACCGGCATGAGCTCGACGCCGGGGACGTCCCCGAGCGCCTCCCGGTAGAAGGCATTGACCGCGTGGCGACGCTCCACCCGCCGGGGAAGATCCTCGAGCTGCGCACGGCCCAGCGCCGCGAGCAGGTTGCTCAGGCGGTAGTTGTAGCCGACCTCGGCGTGCTCGTAGTGAGGGAGTGGGTCGCGCGCCTGGGTGGCGAGATAGCGCGCCCTTTCGATCAGCTCTCCGTCGGCGCTCACGAGCATGCCGCCGCCGCTCGTCGTGATGATCTTGTTGCCGTTGAACGAGAGCGTCGCGGCGCTCCCGTAGGATCCAGCCGCACGCCCGGAGCGCCTGGCGCCGAGGGCCTCGGCGGCGTCCTCGACGAGGGGTACCCCGTAGCGCCCGCAGAGCGCCTCGATCGCCTCGTAGTCGGCGCACTGGCCGTAGAGGTCGACGGCGACGACGGCGGAGGGGAGCCGGCCGGCAGTCGCTGCGCCCGAGAGCTCCTCGTCGAGGAGCCCGGGGTCGAGGTTCCAGCTAGCTGGAGAGCTGTCGAGCAGGACCGGTCGGGCCCCAAGGTAGCTCACCGCCGCCGCGGTCGCGATGAAGGTGAGCGTGGGCACGATCACCTCGTCTCCCCGTCGCACCCCGACGAGCTGGAGCGCGAGATGGAGGGCGGCCGTGCCGCTCGACAGCGCCACGGCGTGCGCCACGCCGAGGGCATCGGCCATCTCGGCCTCGAATGCGTCGACGTGCGGGCCGAGCGGCGCGATCCAGTTCGAGTCGAAGGCGTCGAGGAGCATCTCCCGCTCGCGAGGCCCAGCGTCGGGGGGAGAGAGGTAAAGGCGCTGCCTCACCATCGGGCAGGCTACCACGACGTCTCTACTCATTCCTGGAGAGCCGGTAGCATCAGGGGTGGGGACTGGGGATGTTTCAGGGGCGGCGGGTGCCCGGGACGCGACGGCGGGGGAACCATGGAGCCTTCATCGAAGGAGGGCCAGGGGGAGCCTGTGGCTCTACGCGTGCTCGTCGTCGGGTCGCGCAAGCTCTACCTGCAGGCCCTGTGCGAGCTCCTCTGCGACCGTCACGGCCTGCAGGCGAGGCTTGTGCACACGAAGCACGCCCTTCGCGATCCGAGCGGGCTCGCCCCCCATGTCGTGGTCGTCGACGTCCCTGCGGGCGACGACGAGACGGCGCCGCTCGTGAAGTCACTCCGAGGCAGGCATCCGACGGCGAGGGTCGTCGTGCTCACCTCCGCCGGCGCCCGCGAGAGCCGACGACTCGCCGCCAGCGTCGAAGCCGGCGGTTGGGCAAGCCTCGCCCGTAGGGCCGCCGATCTGGCGGTCGAGCTCTGCCCGAGGGCGCGACCGGCGAACGTTAGGCGACCGCGGTCGCCCTCTACTCCCAGTCTGCTCGACCAACTTACCAAGCGGGAGATGTCGGTGCTCGATCTCGTCGTCTCGGGCGAGACGCGCCCCGCTATCGCCGAGGCGCTCGGCATCTCCCCCAACACCGTGAGGACCCATATCCAGAACATCATGGCGAAGCTCCTGGTCAGCTCGCGGACCGAGCTCGTGGCCCTGGCGCTCGAGTCCGGTCTGCGGCAGTCCGCGAGAGCGGGCGAGGCTGATCGATGGAGGCTGTGAGCGTGATGCTCGGAGGGCCGATGCCCGCCGTGCTCGAGGCGCTCGAGTACTCCCTCAACAGGCGGTCCGAGCTCTCTGTGCTCGGGATCAGCCTCGGCGTCGAAGACCTCGTCGAGCGGGTGCGCCAGAGCCGACCGGCTGTGGCCCTCGTCTGTGCCGACGTGCCCGAGTGGGACGGAGTGAGGGCATGTGCCGCCATCAAGAACGAGGGGGGTCCGAGCCGGGTCGTCGTCGTAGGCGGAGAAGGCGACCACACGACCCTGCTGGCGGCGGTGAGGGCCGGCGCCGACGGGTTCACCACCGTCGCCGACTCGATTGAGGACCTCGCAAGCGCCCTTCGCCAGGTGAGCCGGGGCGAGTCCTGGGTGCCACCCCTCATGCTCGGAGCGCTACTACGAGGTCTCATCGAGTTCCGCCGGGACGACGACGCAGCGGTCGAGCGTTTCGCCAGCCTCGGCATACGCGAGCGCGAGGTGCTCGCCGGGATCGTCGCCGGGCTCGACCACCACGCAATCGCTGCCAAGCTGTACCTGTCGCCCCACACCGCACGCACCCACACCCAGAACATCTTGTCCAAGCTCGGCGTGCACTCGCGCATCGAGGCGGCGCGCCTCGTCTTGAACCACGACCTGTTGAATCGCTTCCGCCACGAGGACTCTGAGAGATGAGCTCGACCAGGAGCAGCCGATGAGGTCGCCCCGCCTCCCGCCCGCCCTCGCTCCCCGGCGCGCCCCGGGGGGCCGCCTCGAGACGCACCGCGGAGAGCTGTTCATCTCAGATCGGGAGCGGGACGTCGTCGTCGCCGTCAACAAATCTGCGGCGGCGCTGTGGGAGCTCTGCGACGGCGCCACCACCGTCGAGGAGATGGTGGGCGCCGTCTGTGAGCTGTCCTGCATCCCGGTCGAGCAGGCTCGGGACGACGTCGAACGGACCCTCGAAGAACTCGCTGGCGCCGGCCTTTTGAGCATGGAGTGACGGGCCTTGTTGCGATGAATGGAGCCCTGTTTGCGGGACGGGCTTGTCGTGGGGACGGGCCTTCTGCGGGCACGGGATCGATCCGCGCGTCGGTCCTTGCGGGCGTGGCCTAGCATTGCGGGACCCCCAGAGATGAGGGCTTAGCCGTGGAACCCGCTGAATACCTTCGGATCGTGCGGCGTCGGTGGCCGGTCATCGCCGTGCTCGTGCTGCTCGGCCTCGTCGTCTCCTACGTGACCGCGCCTTCTTCGCGGCCGCCGCCGAGGCTCAAGGTGTCCTCCAGCTACGCCGCCACTACGATCCTCAGCCTTCCCTCGACGGTGGCCGACCCGAGCGGGCTCAGCCTCGACTCGATGGCCTTCCTCGCCGACTCGGGACCGGTGGCAGAGATGACCGCCGCATCCCTGCACGACCCTGGCGGCAGAGCCGACATTGAAAGCCGCGTGCAGGTCTCCGCCAAGGACGTCGTGAGCGCCCTCGAGATCACCGCCTCGGCCGCGACGGCGCCTAGGGCCTCGCGCCTCGCGAACACCTTCGGCAGGGAGCTCATCGACTTCATCAACGCCGACCTCCGTTCGACCTACCGTTCCAGTCTGTCAAGCGAGCACTCTCAGCTGAACGCCCTGTCTGCAGTCGTGTCCCACCTGCAGGCGGAGCCGGTCTCGACACTGTCACAAGCCGAGCTCGACCAGGCAAGATCCCAGTACGTCCAACAGTACGTGACCTATGAACAGGCCGTTGTAGCCGGTCCAGGGCATACGGGACTGCACATCATCGAACCTGCGAGCAGTGGTGGGGCCAGCCTGGTCGCCGCAGGTTCTGCAAGCTCCGGGGCGGCGCCCACGAGCGGAAGCCGGAAGAAGCGTCTCGCTCTCGGAGGTGCGGCGGGGCTCGTGGCCGGGCTCGGGGTCGCCTTCGTCTGGGAACGCCTGGACACGCGGATCAGGACACGTGAACAGGCCGAGTCCGTCTTCGGGCTCCCGGTCCTCGGTGAGGTTGCGATCACGCGTCGAGTCGGTCGGCGGCCCGGTCTCGTCGTGGTCGACGACCCGGTCTCGTCCTCCGCAGAGGCCTTCCGCATGCTGCAGACGGGCCTTTTGATGTCGAGGGTCGACGAAGCACCGGGTAGTAGGCGAAGCGCCGTCCTTTTGGCGTCGCCCTCTCCCCTCGAGGGCAAGGAATCGGTGCTCGCCAACCTGGCGGCGAGCTTCAGCGAGGCGGGCAGCTCCGTCGCGCTCGTGGCCGCGGACGCGTTCGACCAGTCGCTCCCGTCGCTCGTCAGGAGTCGCCGGCCGATCAACCGTCGTGGCCGGGGAGCTTCGTTCCGTGCGAAGCTGGCCCCGACTCCCGCCGAGGATGCCCGCGCCATGCCTACGGCAATCGACGGCGTCTCGCTTCTCATGAACGGCACGCGCCCCGAGATGGGCAACGGTCACGTGCAGCGCCACCTCGACCTCGTCAGCACGGCTCGGGAGACCGCCGACGTGGTCTTAGTCGACACCCCTCCCGTTCTCATCACTCACGACGCCAGCCTGTTCTCGAGCGTGGTCGACTCGGTCGTGCTCATGTGCGAGCTCGGGCGGCTCTCGGCCCGGGACGCGTCGCTCGCGGCCGACCGCCTGCGACACGTGGGTGCTCCGCTGCGGGGAGTCGTCCTCGTGGAGCGGGCAGGGCCGTTGTCGCGGCTACCCGCGGCGAGCTCAGGGTCACCCCGGGCGTCGTCGGCACACGGACAACGAGTCGGCGCTTCGAGCTCGACCCGGGTGCCCGTTCAGGCTGAGGGCCCGCCGGCGCCGCCGGGGGATTGAGCATCGATCCGTGGGCGATGAAGTGGTGCCGCCGGCGGCGACTCCCCAGGAAGACGCCTTTTCCGAGGGCACCTGGGCCCGCTCCGACTCCGTCTATTGGCGAGTCGCCGGGAGCACCCTCGTCGTGCTCGGTGGCAGAGACGGCGATGGAGCTCCGAACATCGTCTACGGCTCAGGGGCAGTCCTCTGGGAGATCTTGGAGCGCCCCATCTCTCTAGCAGAGCTCGGCGAGGAGCTCTCGGCCCGCTACGGCGTGCCGCGAGCGATTATCGCCGAGGACGTGTCGCCGGTGCTCGAGCAGCTGAGCCGCCTCGGCCTCATCCACAAGAGCCCGTGACTTCGTCACAGGACAAGAGCCCGTGACTTCGTCACAGGGCGCCGACGTCGAAGATATGTCGTGGCTCGTCCACCGCGTCGCCGGCTACGGGCTCCAAGGCGCCGCCGTGCAGCCCAGCGAGCCCTTCCTCGCCGCGCCTCTCCCGCCAGAGCGCTGGAGGCTCTTCCTCGACGAGGCGGGGTACGAGCGAGTCCTCGGCCTCGTCGCAGGCGCCGTCTCGAACGGCATGCTCGCAGTCACCGAGGAGCAGGCCGGCGAGCTCCACGAGCACCACGTGGCCCAGCTGTGCGGAGATCTCCTCCGTGAGGGCGAGCTCGTCGGGGTCGTGGCCCTGCTGAGCGAGTCAGGCCTCGACTACCGGGTGCTGAAGGGAGCCGGCGTCGCCCATCTCGACTACCCGGACCCCGCCATGCGGTCTTTCTGCGACGTCGATCTGCTCGTTCGCTCCGACGAGTGGGACGAGGCGATGGCGGCGCTCCAGGCACATGGTTGGAGGCGCCAGTTCGGCGAACCCCGCCCCGGCTTCGACCGCCGCTTCGTGAAAGCCATGCTGCTGACGCGAGACGGCGGAGCTTCTGAGCTCGATCTCCACCGCACTCTCGCCCTCGGCCCCTTCGGGCTCACCGTCGTTCTCGCGGATCTGTGGCAGCACCTCGAGCTCGTCAGCCTGGCAGGGATGCATGTCAGGGCGCTTGGTAGAACGGCGCGTTTCCTGCACGCCTGCCTCCACGCCGTTCTCGGGGACTACCCGCCTCGGGTCGTTCCCCTCCGCGACGTCGCCCAGATGCTCTTTTCGGGTCGTCTCGACGCCGAAGAAGTCGTCGCCATGGCGAGGGCTTGGCGGTCGGAGGCCGTTGTGAGGCGGGCGGTCGAGCTCGCCTGCGTCACTCTCGGCATCGGTGCCGGCGACGAGCTGGCCGAGGCTCTTTCGAGCATCGAGGCGCCGCGCCGACAGCTCCGGGCGCTCCGGTCGTACGAATCTCCGAGCCGGTCCTATGTGAGGCTCTGCGTGGAGGCGACGAGGGCCATCCCGCGACTGTCCGACAAGGCTCGCTACCTAGTGGCGCTCGGCTTTCCAGATGCTGAGTTCGCCGCCGGGCGGTACTCCGGGCGGACCGAGCGGTGGTGGAGGGCTGCCCGAGTGCTGCTCAAAGCGAGACGCGGCAGCGGGCGGCGCTCGATCCCGAGAGCCCCCGAGGCGGCCGAGCCTCGGGCGGTGAGCCCCGAGCTAGCTCCGATCTCGCCCGGAAAAGACGTAGCGGGCTCCCCGGGCGTGGGCCAGATGGAGTAACGAAGTTGATGCATCTTTCGTACCTCCCGGCCGGTCGCAGTCGTTACCCTTAGGACGGACATGAGCCGCGCGGCAGCTGGCGCGGCTCCGCCTCGAGGAGGAAGGGTCGACGAAGATGACTGACGAGGAGATCACCGAGAGCCTCGGGAGCTCGCGCTTTTCCCGCCGGAACCTGATCAAGGCCGGCGCCATCGTGGGCGGCACGGTCTGGGTCGCTCCCGTGATCGACAGCTTCATCAGCCCGGCGCTAGCGAGCTCGAGCAACGCGTCCGGCTCCTCGTTCTGCTGCTCGTGCACGGGTCCCGTAACAGCGACGACAGCTACCGCCTGCGACCCGCCGACGCCGCCCGGGTTCAAGCCTATCCAGACGCTGGCTGCATGCATATCGTACTGCGCCGGCTACAGCACATATACCTTCTGTGTGGCGGCTCCCGGTAAAGGGTATTTTGGCTGCCCTGGTGGCCCGAGTAACAACATCTGCACTGCCGGTGGCGGAGCCACCTGCGGCGACTGCGTGACCGGTTCGACCTGAGCCTGAGCCTCCGGCACCGACCGCGGGCAGCGAGGCCGTTCGAGCGCAAGCCTGAACGGGAGTTCCTAGAGCACCCCACTCAGCCTATGGGGTGCCGTTGGCGGCGAGCTGCGCCATAGTGGCGGCGATGGCGTCGCTGAGGCGGCCGACGCGCATGCGGTAGGCGAACCCGTTCTCCATCGTGTCTGCGAGGAGCTGAAGGGCGCCCCCGCCCACCTTGGCAAAGTTGAACGAGTTGGCGATCATCTCCACCACTGCCGCCGCCCGGCTGATCGGCTCGAGAGCCGTCTCTGATCCGGGTTCGTAGCGGGGGAAGATCACCCCGGCGACCGGCACCGGCGTGCCGATGGGATCGGGCCGGAGGCTCGCCGGATGCACCTGGCGCTTCCCGCTCGCCCTCTCGTCGAGCTCAGGGGAAAGTCGGCCCGCCAATCCCGGCAGCAGCCCGATCGACGACTCGCTCATCAGCAGTGGCCTCGGGAAGGGCAGGAGACGAGCCGTCGACGGCTCGATGAGCGCCATGTCGTCGCTCAGGTACTGGCAACCTGCCCTCACGAGACCGGCCACCAGTGTCGTCTTGCCGGAGCCGGGACCTGCAGGAAGGAGCAGGCCTCTGCCCCCCAACGAGACCGCACCCGCGTGCAGTGCGAGGAGGCCGTCGAGGCACTTGATGGCCGCCTGGTGGACCTCCCACAGCAGGCGGTCTATCGGTCCACTCAAGATCGTCTGGCCCAGCAGCTCTGCTCCGTCAAGGAAGAGCCGGTAGGGCTCGACCTCCTTCGGCTGGTAGGTGAGCCGGTAGTGCGGCGCCCCGGAGGTGGCGACCTCTTCGCACAGGCTGAACGGCGCAAGAAGGCCCTCGACGAGCGACGTGTACGTCGGGTCGGTCGTGACGTCGAAGACGTAGCGGGCGGCTCGATAGCGTCTCTTCAGCACGTGTGCATCACGCCTACTCTATGGCCGTGACTAGGGGCCAGACCGGGGCAGAAGGCCGGCGGCTGAGCGACGACCCAACGAGCGCCTTTTGCCGAGATCGGGTCACCTACGAGCGGTGCTACGAGCTGTGCAAGTTCGCCTGCCTGGTGCAAAGCAATGACCCCGAGCTGAGAAGACTCGTCGAGCTGCTGCTGGGCCCCTTTGCGGCATCGAAGAGCGCGGGCTCCTCGGGACGAACCTACCTGATATCGCGGACCGGCCCGGAGCGCGTGTCACTGCAGGCGGACGGCGAGGTGGTCCTGAGCGACGTCCTGGCTTTCGAAGTCTTCCACTTCCTGCTCTGGGACGTGAGCCAGCGGGCGATCTCATCTGAGAACGAGCATCTGGCGCTCCACGCCGGTTGCGTCGTACGTGGTGGTCGGGGGCTCGTGCTGCCGGCGCCGTCGGGCTCGGGGAAGTCGACCCTCACCGCCGGGCTCGTCGCAGCGGGTTGTGACTACCTGAGCGACGAGGTGGCCCTCCTCGACCTCTCCACGGGGATGCTCCGCCCCTTTCCGCGGCCGCTCGGGATGTCGCAGCGGGCGATCGGTTTCCTGCCCGGGCTCGAAGGTCGCCTGCCGCCGGAGCTGACGATCGGAGACCGACCCGAGGGTCACGTCCCGCCGGCCGCCATCCGCCCTAACCCCCTCGGCGGGCCGTGCGAGCTCGCCTACGTGATCGTCCCCGAGCACGTCCCCGGCGGCCCCACGCGGCTCGAGCCGATCCGGAGAAGCGAGGCCGTCCTCGCCATGGTCGGAAACGCCTTCAACTTCGGCCGGTTCAAAGGCGCCGGCCTTGTCGCCCTCGGACCGATCCTGCAGGGCGTCCGGCCCTACCGTCTGAGAATGGGGGATCTCGAAGAGGCGGTGGCCCTGGTGATGTCGGCCATGGTGCTCCCATAGAGCCGAGCCGCTCAGCCGGAGAGGCCCGCCTCCTTGCTGCTCGGCTCCCCCTCGGCGCGCTCCAACAGACCGAGAGCGCAGAGCTCCCGAGCGAGGGCGAGGAGGTCGGGCAGGACCACGCCTGGGCTCGTTCCGTACGCCTCGGCGAGCTCCTCCGCCAGCTCGTTTAGGCGGGACTGCCCGTCGAAGAGGCTCCAGGCGAGTGACCCGGTCGGGTTGAGCAGGTGCGTCGTCTCGGTTGTCTCGTCGTAGACGACCGACTCGCCGTCGATCTCGAGGCTTGCCACCCCGGGTCGCCGGCGACCGACGAAACTGGCATCGACCGCGCTCCTCGGCTCGGAAGCTTCCTGTGCGCTCATCTGGCCGACAATGCTAGGGCGAGGCGCTAGGATTCTCTGCGTGCGTAGGCTGCGCCAACCGCCCGGTGGTGGGTTCGCCCGGCTCGGTCTGCGTCTCAGATGGCCCACACGGGTGCACCCTAGGCCGCACAGGCCCAACATCTGAGCACCACGGAAGGCGGCAGTGTACATTCTCCGAGACGCGCTTGCCTAGAGTCACCGGTGCAGCTTCACGCGGGAAGGGATTTTCTCCGTGGAGGAGCCCTAGGCGCACAGGACCGGCGTCGGAAGGAGCCAAGTCATGGACACCACCACGGAGACTGACACCGAAGAGCACAGCTCGCGGGGGCTCTCGCGACGCGATCTGATGAAGGCCGGCGCCGTAGTCGGCGGCGCCGTCTGGGTGGCGCCGGTCATCGACAGCTTTGTCAACCGAGCGGCGGCGGTCTCGGGTTCTCCGACGGGGGGACTTAGCTCCGGGTGCTCCTGGAGCTATGTCGTCTGGAGGTATACGGCCGACGAAACTACGGTGTATTACACGGGCTTCAAGGCTGACAAGTGCGACAACGACAACAGCAGCCAGTCTGCCGATAACGCTTCACAGGTTTCAACAAGCTGCCCCACTGACACATATACGTTGGTACCTGGCCACCCCCGGCCTACGGTCACCTATGGCACTACTGTGCCCCCGAGCCCCAATACCCAGCCGCTCGCCACGCTCACGCAAGTGTGTAGCAACTTTTCCGGCGCGGGCTCGGGAAAGAACGCACAGATCACTGCGGGGACTGGCGTCGAGATATTGGCCATCTTCAGCTTCGGCGCCAGTTATGTTACGGGCGTGTGTCCAAATCAGACAGGTGGGGGCAACAGCATCGACGTGCTATGTGGTGGTCAATAGGGATATGGACGGCGGCCCGGTAGTTTGTTGCCCAGCCACGGTGCCGGAGCCCTATCGCAGATACGGTCGCACTGGCTAACTGAGGGCAGCCTCGTGCCCGTGGCTTGAATCGCGTCACTGACCTGTGCCGTGGCTCCCGATGAAGACTGATCAGAGGCAGTGAGCACTGGAGCGTCTGCCGTTCGAGCCGGCTCATCATCGACCGAGTCGCGAGTGGTGGTGCTGCATCTCATCAAGAGCCTCAGCGGCGTCGGCGGCGCCGAGCAGCTCTTGCTGTCGCTCACCGCCGCGGGCGATCGCAAAAGCTTCGAGTACCACGTCGCTCACGTGCTCGTTGCGCCGTCGGGACACCTGGTCGAAAGGTTCGAGGCCGCAGGCGTGGAACTGCACGACCTCGGCGTCTCCACTCACTACGACATGCGATGGCTCGGAAGGCTCCGGCGCCTGCTCGTCGGGCGCCGGGTTGCAATCCTTCACGTCCACCTGCCCTACGCGGCGGGCTTCGGTCGCCTCGTCGCCCATTCGGTCCGACCACGTCCTCGAGTCGTCCACACCCAGCACAACATCTGGGGGGAGAACCCGATGGCGACCCAGGTGCTCCATCGCCTCACCTGCCGTCTCGACGACGCCGACATCGCCGTGTCGCAGGCGGCATGGTCGGTGCTCCCGCCGAGGCTGCGGTCGAGGACAGAGGTGGTCGTGCACGGCCTCTCGATGGCTGAGCTCGACGCCCCTCGGCGGTCGAGAGACGAGATCAGGGCCGAATTCGGCCTGCGCCCGGGCGAGGCGCTCGTGACGACCGTGGCCAACCTGAGGCAGGAGAAGGGCTACGACGTCCTGCTCGGGGCCGCCAGGCAGCTACTCGAAGAGGGGTTGGCGGCTCGCTTCGTCGCCGTCGGAGCGGGCCCTTTGGCAGACGAGGTGGCCAGGCGCAGAGACGGCCTCGCCCTCGGAGACCGGTTCGTGCTCGCCGGCTTCCGTGCCGACGCCAAGGAGATAGTCGCCGCCTCCGATCTGTTCGTGCTCGCCTCCTACCACGAGGGCTTCCCCGTCGCAGTGATGGAGGCGCTCGCTCTCGGGGTGCCGGTGGTCTCGACCGCGGTCGGCGACGTGCCGCTTGCCATCGGCAGGACCAGGAGCGGTCTCGTGGTGCCGCCCGGCGACTCGAGCTCGCTGGCGGGGGCCATGAGGACGCTGTTGCTCGACGGGGCGCTTCGAGAACAGATGGCTGCGGCGGCTCTGGCGTCCCGGCCAGACTTCGACGTGAGGCGGGCCGTCGGACGGGTCGAGGCGATCTACCGGGGCCTGCTCGGCATCGCCGCCCCCACGTCTCAGGTCCGGTAGGTCTCCAGCCACTGCTCGAACATGAGGACCGCCCAAAGCTTGTCGGTGCGGTCACCAGTGCCGCCGAGGTGCTCCTGCCAGCAGGAGTGTACGGCGGCCGAGTCGAGGTATCCCTCGGCGTCGAGCCGCTCCCTCGCGAGGAGCTCGTCCGCCCAGCTTCGCAGCGGCCCGCGCAGCCAGGCGCCGATCGGGAGCCCGAAGCCGGACTTCGGCCGCTCGACGAGGTCGCTTGGGACGTGGCGGCGGAGCAGTTCACGCAGGATCCACTTGCCCGTAGTGCCTTTGATCTTGACCTCGGCGGGGATCCGCCAGGCGAGCTCGACCACGCGGTGGTCGAGCATCGGCACGCGGCTCTCCAGGCTGACCGCCATGGTGGCCCTGTCGAGCTTCACCAAGATGTCGTCCGGGAGGTAGCTGACGAGGTCGAGGTACATCATGCGCGAGGCCTCGTCGTCGAGCTCGATCGGGACTGGCGGGAGGCCGAAGGGGTCCTCCGGCTCGCGGCCGAGCATGGGCAGGCTCCCCTCCTGCCAGGTGGAGGCCACCATCCGGTAGAGCGCATCGGTGCCGTTGACCGCCAGCACGCGTGCGAGCTTTTGCACCTTGATCCCGGGTATTCGCATGCGCGCCCGGCGGGGAAGCAGGGCTCCAAAGCGGGCAAAGAAGGCGTCCCAGCTCGAAGGAGAGGGCGCCGTGAGAATGCGTGCAAGTGCCCTCCGGAAGGGGTCGGGCACCCGGCCCATGGCCCGAAGGATCGGCGGGCCGAAGGTGTGCCGGTTGTAGCCGCCGAAGAGCTCGTCTCCCCCGTCCCCAGATAGCGCCACGGTGACCTGTCCACGGGCGAGCCTGCTAACGAGGTAGGTGGGTATCTGCGAGGAGTCGGCGAAAGGCTCGTCGTAGATGTGCGCCAGCTTGGCGATCACCTCGCGGGTGTCCGGCGCGCTCAGGAGCAGCTCGGTGTGCTCGGTGCCGAGGTGGCGGGCGACAGCTGCAGCATGGCGCGACTCGTCGTAGGCGGGGTCCTGCGAGCCGATCGTGAAGCTGCGCACGGCCCCGCCCGCCCGGGAGCACATCAACGCGACGACCGTGGAAGAGTCGATGCCGCCCGAGAGGAAGACGCCGACTGGGACATCCGCGTTGAGGCGTAGCTCGACGGCGTCTCCGAGCGTCTCCTCCAGGGTGTCGACGAGCTCTGGCACCGGTGCGCGAAGCGGATGCGAGGCTCCCTCGGCCGCCACCTCAGCGGCGGACCAGTACGCCCTCGCCGCCTCCGGCCCTCGACCCGGGGCCCCGGCCGGAACGACGAGGAGGGTTCCCGGCCGCAGCTTGAAGACGCCTTCGTAGATCGTGTGAGGTGCCGGAACCCGGCTGAGGGCGAAGTAGAGGGCGAGCGCCGCTCTGTCGAGCTCGGGCCGGAATCCCGGGAAGGATAAAAGCGCCTTCAGCTCCGAGCCGAAGACGAGGACCGAGCCCGCCCAGCCGAAGTAGAGGGGCTTTTCGCCGAGGCGATCGCGGGCCAAGGTCAGGGCGCCTTCGCGCCGGTCCCACAGCGCGAAGGCGAACATCCCGTTCAGCTCCGAGAGAGCCTTGTCGATCCCCCAGTGCTCGATCGCCGAGAGCAGCACCTCGGTGTCCGAATGCCCGCTGTAGCGGGCTCCGAGCCCCTCGAGGCGGTGGCGCAGGGAGGCGAAGTTGTAGATCTCGCCGTTGTAGGCAAGGACGTAGCGCCCGCTCTCCGAGGTCATCGGCTGGTGTCCCTCGGCGGACAGGTCGATCACGGCGAGGCGCCGCGAGCCGAGCGCCACCCCGGCATCTGGGTCGGCCCATGTCCCAGCGTCGTCGGGTCCACGGTGCACCAAAGTGGCCGCCATCGCGGCCGCCGTCGCCTTCAGGGCGCCGGCGTCGTGCTGCTGGCGGAGGTCGAAAAGCCCGGCGAAGCCGCACACGGCCCGAGCATCCCACAGGCCCGGGGCCCGACCGGGCCTGGCGCCGTCTACTACCTTGGCGGAACGCTCGATCCGCACCTCTTCCTCCGGCCCCGGCCCCCGTGCAGCGGCAAGCTGGCGTGCGACCTGCAGGCCTTCAGGCTGCCCGAGTTCACCGAGCCGCTGCGCTTCGCGGCGGCCGCCCTCGGCGCCGGTCTCGTTGTCACGGTCCCCTGGCGGGCATTTAAAGCCCGGCGCGCGGCTTCGACGAAAGCCCCTCTTCACGCCAAGCCCCTATCTCCGACCGACTCGCCCCTCGCGATCGCAGGGGTGCTCTTCGGCGCCTGCGCTCTCGCCGGCTACGAGCGCACCGGCCATCTCGTCGTGGGGCTCTCGGTCGCCGTCGTGCTGCTCGCCGCCGGCGGCTTCCTCGCCGATGTCGGGAGGGTCCCGCTGCTGCTGCGGTTCGTCCTCGCGCTGCCCGGGGCTTTCGTGCTCTTCGGGCACTCGGCTCTGCCGGATCCCACCTGGGCCCGAGCTTTCGCCGCCGGGGTTGCCATTGTCGGCTCAGGGCTGATCGCCGACCTTGATCTGCGCACGGCGGCGCTCGGTCTCGGGCCGGTATTGCTGGCGGTGACGACCTTCGGGCTCTACGAGTCCGAGCCCGATCCCGACTTCGCCCTCCTGCTCTTCGGCGCCGCGCTTCCGCTCCTTCTGCTCGGCTGGCCCGTGGTGCTCGCACGACTCGGCGGCGCCGGTGCAGGTGCGGCGGCGGGCTTCATGGCCTGGGCCGGAGCCGTCGGCGGTAGGGGTCTGTTGAGTGCCGTGGTCGCCGGGGGTGCCTGCCTCGGGCTCTTTGCGATCGAGCCGCTCTCCCGCCTCGTGTGGCTCGGCCGGAGAAGCCTCTTCGAGCGGTTGCCCCGGCGCTACTGGGTGGCACCGGCAATCGCAGCCGTCCAGCTCGGCCTGGCGGCGCTGTCCAGCCGGATCGCCGCCTTCGGGCGGAGCCCCCTCGAGGCAGGCGTGATGGGGGGGGTCGGTCTCGCGATCTGCGTAGGCTTGGCGTTCCTGCTGAGCTCGAGGCGCCGCGTGCCAGCCGCCGGCGCCTCCCCGGCCGGCGAGCGGCCAGAAAGGGGGGCTCCGGGTCGATGAAGATCCTCGTCACCGGCGGCGCCGGCTTTATCGGCGCCAATCTGTGCGCCAGGCTCGCCGTGGAAGGGATCGGCCAGGTCGTCGCGCTGGACGACCTGTCGACCGGGAACCGGGAGAACCTCGACGGCCTCGCCGGCGTGGAGCTCGTGGAGGGGAGTGTCCTCGACAGGGCCGAGCTTCGGCGAGTCACAGAGGGTGCTGCGGCGATCGTGCATCTGGCAGCGCTCCCGTCTGTGCCCCGTTCGCTCGTCGACCCGATCGGGAGCCACGAGGCCAACGCCACGGGCACGCTCAGCGTCCTCGAAGCCGCACGTGCGGCCGGCGTCGGCCACGTCGTGGTGGCGTCGTCCTCCTCGGTCTACGGCGCCAACCCGACGCTTCCGAAGTCAGAGGAGATGGCTACGCTGCCGCTCAGCCCCTATGCCGCCAGCAAGCTCGCTGCCGAGTCGTACGCCCTCGCCTACGCGCGCTCCTTCGGGCTCGAGGTGCTCGCCTTCCGCTTTTTCAACGTTTTCGGGCCCCTTCAGCCGGCAGGCCACGCCTACGCGGCGGTCATCCCGGCCTTCGTCGACGCTGCTCTCGGCGGACGAGCCCTCCAGGTCCACGGCGACGGGCTACAGACGCGGGACTTCACCTACGTCGGGACCGTGACCGAAGTGCTGGCCGGCGCCGTCCGCAAGCACATCTCGGCGCCCGGACCGGTCAACCTCGCTTTCGGCTCGCGCCTCTCGCTCCTCGACGTGATCTCCACCCTCGAGAGGATCCTCGACCGGTCTGTGTCGGTCGAGCACCTGGGCCCACGGCCGGGCGACGTCCGACACTCACAAGCCGACGGCTCGCGGCTGCGCGCACTCTTCCCGTCCCTGAGCCCCGTGCCCTTCGAGGTCGGCCTTGCCGAGACGGTCGCTTGGTTCGAGCGAGCGCGACCTAGCGGGAGTGGGATCGGCCCGCTCACGGACCATCCATCTGCCTCATGATCGGCGCCTGAGCGAGTTGGGCCCACATAGCCAGCCGTGGGCTATCAAGCATGGCGTAGCTGCACTTCTGTGCCAGACGTGCGGTAGCGCTACGGACCCAGCCTTTCGCCTCGTCGCTCCCGGCGGCCAATGTGTCCCGTCGCTTCCGACCTGGCCCGCCCTCCGTGCGACGGCTTGCCCAAGATCAGTCTCAGCACCTTTCTGCGCGACACCATCACTCCACACTTGTGAGCTATTGCGTACACCCACATGCCCCTTGTTCGTCGTCTCGCCAATAGAGGCGCATTCAGAACTAGCCAGGCAATCAGACGCCACCAGGGCGTCACCTCGGCATGCTCCAGCATCGGAAACCTGCTTTTGACACGTTCGCCAGCGCGTCCATAACGGTACGCTTGCTCTGCGAGCCCCGTCAGCTTTCGGCGATAGCGGACTCGAACAACAGCACCCGGCACAAAGCCAAGGGAATAACCGGCCAGTTGCGCTCGCCAGCACAAGTCCCTGTCCTCTGCGCCTTCCGAACGCCAACCTCCAAGTGCCGTGAATACCGTACGACGAATACCGAAATTTGCCGACGAGGCGAACGGGAGCGGTTTAGCGTCGAGGACAGCTGCCGTCGCCGGCCTCGGGCGCCATGCAGCGATGTCAGCATTCAGAGATGCCACATCAAAGCCACCCCCCACCAGATCAAATTCAGAGAGAGCGCCCACTAGGGCAGCAACCCACCCTTGGCATACAACATCGTCGGCGTCACAAAAGAGAATAAGCGAGCCACGGGCGGTGTCAACGCCGCGGTTTCGCGCAAAAACAGCCCCGCGACGTTGCGAGGCATCTATCACTCGCACACCGCAGAGAGGCCGACTTCGCACCATGGCTGGACCCCCATCCGAGGAGCCATTGTCAGCCAGAATAATCTCAAACGACGGATAGTCAGTTTGTTGTGTCAACGCATCAAGTTGCTCCATAATCGTGGAACACGAATTGAAGATAGGAATGATCACAGACACGCCTGGCTGCCCGACTGTGTTCGCCATTGTCACCCAGCTGTCATATCTCAGGCATCAGCTAGACGGACTCGAGAGAAGAAGCCGCCGAGTCCCGTGTTGCCACTGATGGCAACCGTGACTCCGATGTTGTTGATCCCCGCTGCCAGCTTACAAGTACAAGAAGGAAGGGAAGTAGCGATGTCTTTTCTCGAGATAGAATACCCAGGTTGCCGATACTCGCGAACAATACGATCCATATGAGAGAGTAGACGGCCGCTCCGAGGAAATACGGATACCGACGTATCGAACGGAGGCCAGTAAATAATCGGCGCCACGAAACTACTAGGAGTACTGTGACGAAGAGATTCTCGATCGAGCTAGCCAGCTGGCCCTTTCCATGAGCCTGGAAAGGAAGTGGACGAAGTACGACATAATAGAAGTCCTTAGGTAAAGCAGCTATCGACAGGGAGGTTGAAGCCGTGTCACTGGATCCGAACTGCCCGGGGCCACCTCCTGTTCGTGCAGCCGTGCCGGTATTGACCGCGTTCTGTTTCAAGACGTGGTCGACAGAAGCAATGCTCAGACTATGCACGCCAAAAAAATGTGCCGTCTCCTTAGCCAAGAGAAGGCCGCCCCCGACTAGGACAATGATGCCGAAGGCCTTCGTCAAGGGAGCGAGATGGGAAGTGTATCGCGCATTACCGACGATGTAGGAAGCGGCGAGTGCTACAAAGAAGATGAGTGCGACATGAGGGCGGACGAGAGCTGTGAGGGCGAGCCCGCTGGCAAGGGGTAGCAAGCGGCCCCGCCGTCCTGTCAAGATCCGGGCACCGCCGAGAGCTGCAAGACTGAGGCCTAGCGAGATCAGTGCATCCTTGCCGATCGCAGATGTCCAGAAGAGAAGGGATGGAAGAAAAAAGAGGAGTAGGGCATAGCGCCGGTGATCGGCTTCGGGCAACGCCATATAAAATGCCCGATAGAACAGCGCCAGACTTAGGAATGCTAGGAACGCGAAGATGAATGCACCACCCAGAAAATTGGCCCCGATGACGGAATAAATGATACCGGTGATGATGCGGGTGGCACCATCGCCAATAAGTGGGCCAACATGAAAGGCAAAGTCTCCATGGCGTATCAGTTCTGCGACCTGGCTCCCATGGCCGCTGTATCCGTAGGCATCCGCGGCGCCACCATAGAAATGGTCTACAACGTAGATCCAGACGGGAGCGCACACGAGCTTCAGTATTCCGGACGCGAGGACAACTCGGAAGATCCGAGGATCTCGGTCACGTCGAGCCACTGCTCGGGCGACGGCGGGAACGGCAAAGACCGCGAGCAGAAGGCCGACAATCAAGCCGAACCAGGCTCCTTCAGAGATGCTCATCAGCGGGTCTGCAGTCGAGGGCTCGCATCGGGCGACATCTTGTCAGCGTTTGGCTCTGGATAGAGGCGGTGGGATAAAGCCACTCGTGGTCTCGGGCGAGCAGGACCAGAGGACCAGCGCAAGTGACCACGCTGTCGCGTCGAAGATCGGGAGCGGGACTCATCGCCGTTGTCGCTGTTCGGCCAGGCACGTGTCCATCCCGGCGGTCTCCTCTTTGCCGGCATGCCACAGCTGTGACGTTGAGGCCGCAGTATTGAAGCTAACCATGGGACCGCTCAGGCGTCAATGGGGAATACTCGGGGATTGCGCGCGCTTGGCGGTCGGCTGCATGTCGCAGGTGGTGAGGCAAGTCGATGCGAGCTGGCGCCGCCGCTGAATGACATTCGTGTAGTTCGGTGACCGACACCGAAGAGGCCTCCCCTTCTGGGAAGCGGCCACGATCGAGACCAGTCTTGGCAACGAGGACCCGGGCGGCGGCATTGACTCGAGCCCGGCCCGGCCCCTCCCGAGCAGCACTTTCGTCACCCTCTCTCGCCGAACGCCTCGGTGAGTAAGCCGGCGGCTGGGAGGCCATGGCACGCACGACCGCCGGGGCCTCGCACCCGAAACCGTCGATCACCATCTGTGGGGTCAGCCAATGTCACGAGCCCTACCCCGCACCTCTGATGTATGGAAGCCCCCTATGTTGGTGACGGTCTTTCCGGCACGCCAGGGTGGTTGCGTCCCGTTCGATCGGCACGCAGATCACGTTTATCCTCGCGACGACTCCGGGAGTCAGCTCAGCGACCCGCGATTGGAAGGCTGCACGATGGATCATCGCAGCGGCCCCTACCACGACTACCGCGCCCCGGCCATCGCCGGAGGGACGTCACCCGCAGGGCGGTACTCAAGCCCGGCAGGAAGATTGCCGATAGAGAAGCACATGATCCGGAACCTGCCGAAGAGGTCCAAGCGTGTCTTCGAGACCGCGTCCGCGCTAGTACTCGTAGTTGGTGCTGCAGGCCTCCTAACTAATCAGGAGGGAACTGCTGCGACAGGACATCTGACTGTTGCCAGGCAAACTGCAATCGAGACCACCTCCTTATCTTATTCCGCCCGACCGGCCTCCAGCTCGCGAGAACTCGGACTCGTATCTCAGCTCCGCCTCATTTCGTTGGCGAGTACCAGGCCGAGCAGCTCTACGTATCAAGACGTCATTACCCACGTCCGCGCACAAGAGACTATCTACCAACCTCCGAAATCACTTCCGGCGAACTGTTCGAGGGATGTCGCACCGGCACTCTATCGATGGCTCAGTTCTCTTCCGGATGGAACTGCCCAAAGACCTACGGTTGTCGTCTTTCGCTCCACGAGCTGCTACCAGGTTGACGAGACGCTTCCAATCTGGCAGCGGAGCTACATAGAACTTGATGGAAACGGCGCACACCTCGTGGCCACGACAAACGGCACAGGTGCGCCTTACGTGGGCATCGACTATGGTGAGAGACGCGGGAGGCACTTTCCCTACTACTTCGTCCAAAACCTGGTTGGCAGTACCGGCAGCGACAACCGCTCCGTTTTTTTGATTGATGACTCATCTCACATCGTCGTCTCCGGGTTTCGTGTTAAAGGCTCCAACAGTTGCAAGCTTGTTCCGTACTATAATTGCTACATGCCCTCGCTCGAAGGGCAGGCCGGCTTCGTGGTGGGCGGGAGTAGGGACATCACTATCACCGACAACGTGATCTCACACGTGTGGGGCGACTGTGCTCAAGTTGGAGATTACAACGCCGACGACCACGGCTGGACCGATGGCGTTACGTTCTCTCGAAACTCCTGCGATCATCTCGGGCGCCATGGCTGGTCATCCAACAGCGGCGAGAACTTCAGGTTCTCCGACAACACCTATTCGATGATTGCTTACGATGCGGTCGACCTGGAGGACGACAGCGGCGGGCCGACGATGCCCGTCGGTTGCACCACTGGCTGCTCGGGCGCAGGCTGGGTCAACGTCACGTCCAGCTACGAGCGCTTTGCCGACGTAGGCTTGGATGGCATCGCAGTCCAGGGTGGCGCGAACATGACCGGAGAAAGCATCAACTTCCGCCACGACACCTTCGGCGGGGGCACCCCGCAATTCTTGGCGTATACTAACGAGCCTAATCCGTACTTCGGTCCAATCTCGCTGACCAACTCGATCGCGACATCGTCGGCGATGAGCAACTACCGTGATGGTGTGGAACTGACAGGGGTGGTCAATGGCATATCGCGCTTCACGGACAATGCCCTGCTCAACATGGCCTACGGCTGCACCACTACGTGCGAGTACCAGCAACCCTATGGGTTCGGGATCTGGTCTTCCCGCAACATAGTTATCGAGAACAACAACGTGGAGGCGGCAGGCCACGTGGCCGAGATTGACTCGAGAACGGACTCTTTGACTGGGCGCAGTCCTAACCGTGCTTCTCCATCAATCAACGTGACCGTCTGTGGGAATCGTTACAGCCTCCCTTCAAGACCTGAAGAGCAGTCGCGGTGTCGAGTTGACACAACGAGACGTCATCGGTCAGTCCATCAATTGGCGAACGACACGTTGGTACATCTCCTAGTGTCCCGAGCCAGAGATTAGGGGCATAAGTGTCATCAGGCCTCGGAAGCGCGCGCGGCCGCCGCCGCCGATTCCCGCTCGCAGTAGCGGGCAAGGCTGGCGAGAATCTGATCGGCGGTCTTCACCCACACGTAGGGCCGGGGGTTCTCGTTCCAGTTCGCGATCCACTCGCGGATGTCCTTCTGGAGGGCCTTCACGTTCGTGTGGGCGCCGCGCTTGATCTTCTTCGTGGTGAGCTCGCCGAACCACCGCTCGACCATGTTGAGCCACGACCCCGAGGTGGGCGTGAAGTGCAGGTGAAAGCGCGGGTGGCGCAGCAGCCAGCGACGGATCTCGGGGGTCTTGTGGGTGGCGTGGTTGTCCAAGACGAGGTGCACCTCGAGGTCGGTCGGGACCTCGCCATCGATCTGGACGAGGAACTTCTTGAACTCGGCTGCTCGGTGATGCTTGCGAAGCGAGCCGATCACCTTGCCCGAGGTCATGTCGAGCGCGGCGAAGAGGCTGGTGGTGCCGTGGCGCACGTAATCGTTGTTTCTGCGCTCGGGGGTGGCGGGCATCATGGGCAGAATCGGCTGGAAGCGGTTGAGCGCCTGGATCTGCGAGGACGCAGAGCACGACGGCTCGCTCGGGCGGGTCCATGTAGAGCCCGACCACGTCACGGACCTTCTCGATGAAGAGGGGGTCGGTCGACAGCTTGAAGCTCTCGGCTCGATGCGGCTGGAGCCCGAAGGCGTGCCAGATCCGCCGGATGGTGGTCTGGCTCATGCCGACCTCCCTCGCCATCGAGCGCGTCGACCAGTGGGTGGCGTCCTTCGGCTTCTCCTCGAGTGTCTTCACCACCACCGCTTCGACCTGGTCGTCGGTGATGGTGCGCGGCACGCCGGGCCTCGGGTCGTCGAAGAGGCCATCGAGTCGGCGCTCGACGAAGCGACGGCGCCACTTGCCGACCATGGCCTGGCTCACCGACAGGTGTGCGGCCACGTCCCGGTTGGTCCCACCCTTCGCGCAGCTGAGCACGATGCGTGCGCGCATCGCAATCGCCTGAGCGCTCTTGTGCCGGTTGCTCAGACGCTCGAGGCTGAGACGCTCCTCGTCGCTCAGCACGAGCTCTGCCTTCGGCCGGCCCATGATTGCCATGTCGTCTCCCATCGTCGCAGGTACGACGTGGAAACCGCGCTAGCCACCCAGAAATTCCCAGATGGTCGACATTTCTTTCAAATCTCTGGCTCGGGACATTAGCGGGAAGGGGGCAGGCCCCCCTCCCGGCCTCCTCCCAACGCGGCCGCGTGCTCATTGATGCTGTCGGGCCAGCAAAGCCGCCCCTCGTGCGCTATCGCGTGTGCATGACGACGGTGACCAACATCAACGACGTGCTCGATGGCCACATCGGCCTCGATCTCTCCTGCGTCGATCGGTTGCTCTGCAATGCCTACCTCCCGAACCTCCAGGTGTCCGGACAGGTGGTCACCTTCCTCACCGCTCACCTCGGCTTCCCCATCCCCTCGCCTGCGCTGCTCGAGAAGATCGGCAACCGCTTCCGACGCGAGGTCAAGGCCTTTGCTGGCGAGCACGACATCCCGATACTCGCCCTCGGAAAGCCCGACCGCACGCGCTGGGACGACCGCAAGCTCGATCACGTCCGCCCCTATCTCGATGCAGCAGAAGTCGAGGGGCGATTTGGCGTTGTCGCCATCGTCCAGTCCCAGGAGTTCCAGTGGGTCTTCTCGGCGAAGAACCGCTCCAAGGTCCCCGGGGTCGTGAGCTTCGACTTCGTCAAGGAGGAGCGCCGCGTCGGGATCTACTACTTCTACATCTACGACGCCGAGTTCGGACGGGGCTTCATCAAGGCGTGCACCTACTTTCCCGTGCGCCACGAGGCGCCATGACACCGGGCGGTGATGAAAGGGCGCCGCCTCCGGATTGTCGCAGCAATCTGGTGAAGCTGGGGGCAGCCTGACCCCGGAGGCACGGGAGCAGGTGGGAGCAGCCCCGACAACGCCGGGACGGTTCGGCACCGCCAGATGGGCCGGGTCCGGCAAGCGAGACGGGACGGTGTACGAATGCAGAAACCAGCGGTGGAACCCCCTCAAGAAGTGCGCCGGCTCGAACCTGGTGGATCGGGGCCGGAGGGCAGTGCGCGCTCGCCGGGAAGCTGCGGCGGGCGACATCAGGTCGGAATTGGGAAGTCCGACCTGGTGGTCACGGTGAATGTCTGCGGCGTAGCCGGGACGAGGCTGCAGGGGAAGAGTTGGGCACCAACCCCGTCGACCGGTACATGGTGAACGTGGGAACCGTCGTCACGCACCCCACACCGACGCCCAGCCAGGGCGTCGGCGGGAAGGCATGCCGTCTGCTGATGGCGTGGCGATGGGACGGAGGGTCCGTAGTAGTCCGAGGCCGGGAAAGCCGGTCACATGGCGAAGGGACCCAGCGAGTTCGCAGGAAGGTCGTTGGAATGCCAGGAGGTCGCCGGTGAACACCGACGCTTCGTGGCCCGACCTCTATGAGGCCGAGTCTCGGGTACTGGGGATCCAGACCAAGCTGCATCAATGGGCTGCCGACGACCCTCATCGTCGGTTCTGTGACCTCTTCAACCTCGTCGCCGATCCCGCTTTCCTTGTGGTCGCATGGGATCGGGTGCGGGGCAATCGGGGGGCACGGTCGGCTGGAGTCGATGGGGTGGAACCCCGCTCCATCGTCTTCGGCAGGGATTGGTTCCTCACCGAGCTGCGAGACGATCTCAAAGCCGGGCAGTTCCGACCCAGTCGGGTGCGTGAACGGATCATTCCCAAGCCCGGCTCGTCAAAGGGCCGTCGCTTGGGCATCCCCACCGCCCGGGACCGTACCGTGCAAGCATCCCTCAAGCTGGTGCTCGAACCGATATTCGAGGCGGACTTCAAGCCGGTCAGCTACGGCTTCCGCCCGAAGCGGCGAGCCCAGGACGCCATCGCCGAGATTCACCAGTTCACCTCTCGTTCCTACGAGTGGGTGCTCGAGGGTGACATCAAGGCGTGCTTCGACGAAATCTCGCATGTCGGCCTTCAAGACCGCGTGCGAGAGAGGATCGGGGACAAGCGTGTCCTGGGCTTGGTGAAGGCGTTCCTCAGGTCCGGCATCCTCACTGAGGACGGGATCGAACGGGACACCATCACCGGCACCCCGCAAGGGGGCATCCTCTCGCCGTTGCTAGCCAACATTGCTCTCTCGGTCCTCGACGATCACTTCGCCGCGGCTTGGGAGGCGTGGGGCGACTTCAATGCCCGCAGCTACCGGAGGCGCAAGGGAATGGCCACCTACCGCCTGGTGCGGTATGCCGATGATTTCGTCGTGTTGGTGGCCGGCACCCGAGCGCATGCCGAACAGCTGCGGGACGAGGTCGCCGCGGTGCTCCAACCGATGGGCCTTCGCCTTTCGGAGGAGAAGACGACGATTGTCCACATCGACGAAGGCTTTGACTTCCTCGGCTGGCGCATCCAGCGTCAACGCCGACGGGGGTCGGACAAGCGGTTCGTCTACACCTGGCCGTCGCATAAGGCGCTCGCCTCGGTGAAGGCCAAAGTGCGGGCGCTCACCCGAGGAGGCACGAATCAACCACTGTCGGTCCTGCTGCGCCGGCTGAACCCGGTGCTTCGGGGCTGGGCCAACTACTTCCGACACGGCGCCTCGTCGGCGACCTTTGACTACCTCAACGCCTTCAGTTGGCGGCGGGTGGTCATCTGGCTCCGTCACAAGCACCGCCGTGCCAATTGGGCGTGGCTCCGCCGTCGCTACCTTCCGGGGTGGCGGCCGACGGAAGGCGAGATCACCCTGTTCAACCCGTGTTCGATGGCGGTTACCCGCTATCGGTATCGGGGAGCGCAGATTCGCTCGCCGTGGCCCACAGCGGACGTGACGGTCGCATAGTCCAGCGACTTGAGCTCGTGGAGAGCCGGATGCGGTGAAAGTCGCACGTCCGGTTCGGAGGTGCGGGCCGGGGAAACGGACCGCTTGAGAGAGCGGCACTGCGCCCCGGCCCGATCCCTACTATCCGGGAAAGGTCTGGCTGAACGGACATGAGTGGGCCAAGCGCCAGGCTCGGCGCGCCGGGCTCGACTTTGGCGAGCTCGCCAATGGCTTCTCCTCCTGTGAGGATCCGGCTGGACTCCAAAGGGTCTGCGACCGCTTCGGCCCCCGGGACGTCCAGACCTTCTTCGACCGCTGGCGCGCGGTCATCCCGAGCCCGTTCACCGACGCGGACCGGAAGGCTGGCTATGACTACGAGCTCTCCATGCGCCAGGTGGAGATCAGCCGCACCCTCGTCTTCGACGATCCACGCCGGGCGCGGAGCTTCTTCGAAGCGCTCGTTCAGGACAACATCGACGTCGGTCGCCCCGAGCAGATCGCAGCCGTCTTCGGGATGCAGCTGCGCACGAGGGGTCCGCGAAAGACCACGGGCACCTTCCGGACCAGGGTCTTCTCACCGGGCACCGAGGTGAAGATCGACTTCAGCTTCAAGCACAGCCGGGTCAAGCAGTACCTGAAAGAGGGGAGAGCCCTTCGCATCGAGACCGTCATCAACAAGCCCAAGGACATCGGCCTCCTCTCCCGGCTCGAGCACCTCACCGAGCTCGTCGCCCGGGCGCGCCAGGTCAACGACCGTCTGCTTATGATCGAGAGAGCCGGCCAGGGCTGTGCCATCGGCACTGCGCTCTTCGAGCGCATCCACCAGCCTTACGCGAAAGCGGGCCAACGAACCGGAGCACTGCGCTTCGGGGATCAACGCGCCATGGCCCTAGCCGGTGCTCTCTGCCTCGTCGTCCACGCCGTCACCGGCTTCACCAACAAGAGCCTTCGCGGGCAGGTGGCCGGACTCCTCGGCAGGGACTACAGCTCCTCGCAGATGAGCTATGACCTCCGCCGCCTGCGCCTCCACGGCCTGATCGCTCGCCAGGAGGGCACCAACACCTACACCCTCACCTCGGAGGGAATCCGCGTCGCCGTCTTCTACACCAAGCTCCGATCGCGCCTACTCGCGCCCCTGCTCGAGGCCAACAAGCCCCCGGCATCCCCAGAGCTGCGCAGCGCCCTGCATATCATCGACCACGCCGTCGCGGACTACGTGGTCGGCGCACGGCTCGGAGCCGCCGCCTGAAACTTGTCACAAGATCCAGAAGTAGGTCCACTTGACCGGGCCGAGGGGCTTGGAGATGTCCCAGCTCCACACCTGGTTCGGGGCCTCGGCGATGAGCTCGGGCTTCTTGCTCGCGGGGTGCGTGGCGTGGCGGCGCCCGTCGCCCACCTCGTCGTGGGCGCGCAGCACCCGGTACATGGTGGGCACCGACGCCACGTAGATCCCCTGGTCGAGAAGCTTGGCGTAGGCCGTCGCCGACGAGTCGTCGCAGAACTCCTCCGAGTTGAGCGTGGCGTGCACCTCCTTGCGCTCCACCTCGGTGAGCGCCTGGGGCTGGGGAGCCCGCACCGACTCGCGCCGAGGCGGAGCCGCGCTCTGGCGGTGGCGGCGGTACCAGCCGGCCCGGGACACCCCAACGGCCTCGCAGGCGGTCCTGGTCGGCACCGACACGTCCTCGAGCCCGGCGACGGCTCCGTCAACGAGCTGGGTCACCTCGTCTCGCCCCTCTCCTCCGGCGCGCCGTCGGTGACGAGCTGCTCCAACAGCGCTGAGAGTTTTCCCTGGACCTCGATGATCTTGCGGGCCTTGTCGAGCTCGCCGGTCAGGCGCTTGTTGTCGCACCGGAGCTTGCCGATCTCCTTGTCTCGGGGGTCGGCGGCCGGAGGTCCCGCCGACTTGGGCGAGCTCGGCCATGCCGCCGCGGTCGCGCTGCTTGCGCCACTCGGACAGCAGCGACGAGTAAAGGCCCTCGCGGCGCAAGAGGGCGCCCTTCTCGGCCTTGTCCAGGCGGTCGTACTCCTCGAGGATCCTCGCTTTGTACGCGGCCGGGAACCGGCGCGTCGGGCGGGCGCGCTTGGGGACGACCTCGACCTCGGGGTCAGTGTGGTCCATCACGCGATGTTGGGCGCGCGACGGTGGAGTGGTGGATCGTGTTGGTCATCGTGGAACTTCCGGGTCTACTGACGGTTTCGTGGGTCAAGCTGCCCAAGGTAGCGACGGTGCGATGCCAGATCTGGCGAGCATGATCATCGTGATGAAGCTTTCGGGATGACGAAATCCTCGGGCAGCCGATCGGACGCGACCGATGGCTGCGTTGTTCGACTCAGAGATGCCGGTCGTGAAGCCCCACTCGATGGTCGCCTCGATCGAGGCCCGGTAGTGGCGGATCGTCCGGGCGAGCTTGACGAAGGCTTGCAGGCGGGACCTGCTGGCGAAGTAGAGCCAGTCATCGAGGGCTTCCATGGCCTTGGCGGGGGGCATCGACATGACGTCTCTCAGCTCCTCTTTCAGTTGCCAGGCCCGGAACGACCGCCTGTTCGCCTTCTCGAGGTCCCTGATGACGCCTTTCTGAGAAGGGCTCAGGTTCTCCCAGTTGCGCAACAGCAGCCATCTGAGCCCCTTCAGCTCCTTCGCCGTCTTGGTGCCGCCTCTTCGGCGGAGGTGGTTCCACTCCTCCCGTCTCACTTCGTCAAGGGCGTCTGTCGCCCAGGCGACGACGTGAAACGTGTCGAGGCAGACGACGACGTCGGGAGCACGCTCGGCAACGACGGCCCGTATCCACTCGGCCCCGTCGCAGCTCACGAACTCGAGCTCGGCGCAGCGAGTTTCGCCGAGGGCGTCAAAGAACTCCCCGACCGTCTCTTTGGAGCGTCCCTTCGCCGCCCAGATGACCTTTCCGCTCAGGTGGTCGCGGACGACGGTCAGGTAGCGATGGCCTTTTCAGGGGTCGGTGGTGCGCATCATGTGCCTTGAGCAGGCGGGTCATGTGGCGCACAGGTGAGCGTGACCAGGTCAGGGCCGTCAGCGGTTGAGCCGGGCCATGAGCTCGCGGTTGATCTGTCGCGCGGCCTCGAGCTCTTCGGTGCGGCGGGCGAGCCCCTCCTGGACGTCGAAGAGCGCCTGCTCGAGCTCGGCGACGCGCCCGGTCGCCGCGAGCTCTGCTCGCAGCGATCCTTCGCCGACCTCCTTCGCCATGACCTCGTCGCCGAGCAGCTCGCCGAGGCGGCGCTTGAGGGCCGCCAGGTCCTGCTCCAGGCGGTGGTTGGTCGCCTTCGCGTTCTCGAGGTCCGCTCGCAAGGAAGCGGTCGTGACCCGGGCATCCCCCGCCGCCGACCTGGCTCGGTCCTGAGCAAGCTCGGCGCAGCGACGGTCGACTTCGGCGCGCAACTCGGGATGGTCGTAGAGGAACCGACGACTCACGCCTGCCATTCGGGCGACACGAGCGACTACGAGCGGCTCACCGACACGTGCCATGGAGTCGACGGCGGCGAGGACGCGTACCGCCTTGGCCTCCGAGTCGGCCCGGCGCTTTCGGACCAGGTTCTCGACACGATCAGCCACCGGTCGCGTCCTTGTGGCCGCCGGCTCGTTCGATGGTCGGGAACAGCGTCGGGCGAGGTTGGCGCGCCAATCCACGGAACTCGACGGGGAACGTGGTCGCGAGTGCAGCACGCTCCTTGCGCACCGTCGCGATCGCGGCCTCGATGCGTTCGCGCTCGTCGGGATCACAGCCGGCCAGGACCTCACTGTTGGAACGGACGAGTCGGCGAACCGCCTCGATCTCCTCTGGGCTCGGCGCGGCGTCGGCCCGGGCCCATTCAGTGAGCGCCTGGGTCGCCGCCGCCAGGCGCTCCCTGTCCGCGAGCAGCTGGGCGAGGTATCCCTCGAGCTCGGGCTGGAACGAGGGATCCGTGCGGAAGTACTCACAGCCCAGGCAACGGTGGCGGAATGGACATGAATGTCCTTCGGCTCCGACGTTGGTGGGCTCGGTGCAGACTCCGAAGGGAACTGCGACCTGACCGACCTGCTCTCGCAGGGCCTCGGAGGAGCCGAGCACCGCGATCCCCGGCCGCACGCGACCTGCGTGCGCGTCGAACTGCAAGGGTCCGAGCGCGTCCTGAGCGGTGCGCTTTCGGCGAGCAGTGACGCGGTAGTAGGTCAACGTGACTCGCACCGTGCCATGACCGAGAAGCTCCTTCAAGGTGTCGACCGGCGTGCCCGCGTCCGCGTGGCGCTGGGCGAAGCTGTGGCGAAACGCGTAGGGGAAGACGCGTTCTCGTGGAAAGGGAACCGGGATCCCGGATGCGTCGCGCTCGGGGCCGTCGAGGCGGTCGAGCGCGTCGACCCACCGGCGCATCACCCACGCCAGCCAGCTCGCCGAGACGGGCCGGGTGCCGTCGGGGTTCTTCAGTGCCCGCGGAAACAGCACGAGGCGCTCGGGTGGCATCTGGGGGAAGGCGGCCCGCACCCGGGCTTGTTGGGCGGAGATGATCCTCGCCTCCCGGTCGTTGATCGGCAGCCGGCAGCCGAGGGCTCCGACCTTGGGCATGTCGTGGACAAGCACCGGGCTCGCCCGCTGCTCGCCGTCGTCGCCGACATGGCTGTCGTAATCGAGGCAGGACAAGGAGAGCGTGCACAGCTTGCTCGTGCGCCGTCCGACACCAGCGGCGAGCTCGACAGCGGCACGAGCCATCGGGCCCGCCATCTCCTGGAGTACAGCCAACGACTCGTCGCTCAGCAGCTGGGACATGACGACGTCTGGGAGGGCACGGCCGAAGTCTTCGGGGTCCCGGCGGACCGGCGGCAGGCGGTCGCCTCGCCGCAGAGCCACCTCGTCGAGGAGACCGGCCATCGGGCCTCCCGGGCCGGTCAGTCCGAGTGACCGGGACTCTCGCAGAAATTTTGCGACGGCATCGAGGATCCGACGTCGCACGTAGGGCGTCAGCGCACCGGCCGCCTCCAGGTGACCCAGCCGGGCGCAGAAGGCCTCGATGTCTTTGCGACCGAGCGCGGCGGGGACCGCACCGGCGTCCTCGCGGCGAGCGAGATGTTCGGAAAGGGTCCCGAGCGCGTTCAACGCCGTCTGCACCGTCACCTTGCCCCTCGAGGACAACGCGTCGGCGGCCCAGGCTTTTGCCGACTCCTTCAGCCATCGCTGGGTGATCGCAGGCGACGAGATCCTGCCGTTTTGGTGCAGGTGGCTGCCGCCGGCGAAGGAGAGCCGCCCGCGCTTGCCCCAGTGGCGCAGATCCCAGACGTCGCCTTCGCGCTCGCTGTTGGCATCGGAGGACGCGAGCGCGGCCTCGTCGGCGCAGCGTGCGAGGAACCGGCGCACCGCCGCAGTCAGCTCCGTCCCGTCCATGTGGGCGACGCTGGTCACGCGCTGGCGCCGGAGGTGGTCGACCGCGGCGCGAAGGTCGGTGGGCATGACTCGGCGGCCGGCCGCAAGGGAGCCCTGGACGCCGAGGAGCACCTCGCAGATGACCTGGGCGGGCAGCCCGGCGAGCACGACGCGACCCTGGCGATCGCCCCGACATGGCAGCGCGTCGTGAAAGAACGCTTCGAGCTTCGGGCGCCCAGCCTTGCGCCACGCCTGATCGTGGGCCTCGCAGAGGCCGTGCACCTTCCTCGCCACCAGGCGACCGCAGGAGACGACCGCGCAGGTCCCGAGCGTCGGTCGAGGTGACGCCGGCTCGAAGGTCCTGTCGCCGTCGACGTAGGCGGCCACGCTCTGGTGGCGGGTGAGCCGGGTGCGATCGCACGACAGGCACAGCCCATTCGCGACGGCGGGTCGACAGGCGCCAGGGAGCCGGCACACCGCGCACAGCCGCTCACCGGGACGCCGTCCCGGGATCCCGGCCGGCAAGAACTCTGCGAGTGGACGTTCGGCGTCCTTCGCCCGGCGAGTCGCACATCCCCCGCACAGGCGGTTCTTGCACCAGGCCTCGCTGCCACAGCCGGCGACCGCGCAGACCTCGTAGCCGAGGAGGCGGTGCGCCGGGTCGGGGGTGAACACCTCCGTCGCCGGATCGAAGCCGAGCCCGACCATGGCGGCCATGTCGATCGCGGCGGCGAGCCCGGCCCGGTCGGCGAAGAGCGGGACCGCCAGAGGGGTAAGCCGGGCCGCTCTCACGACCGCTCCTCGTTCGCCCACAGGTTGACCGGACCGAGGCGCTCCACTGCGGCCCGTTGGGCATCGACGTCGGGGTGGAGGTAGGTCTCGGTCGAGCGGATCGAGGCATGGCCGAGCAGTTCCTTCACGACGTCGAGGCCGGCTCCCCTCGACAAAAGCTCGGTGGCCGTCGCGTGACGGAACAGATGTGGGGTGACCGCCCGCTCGAGCCCTGCTCGCTTGGAGAGCGCGGCGAGCCACTTGCGGACGGTGTCGGCGGACATGGGGCGACCGAGGGGTTCGTGGGAGAGGTTGACCAACACGAAGTCACAGTCCGCGGCCGCCGAGCAGGCACCTCGCTCGCGGAGGTAGCGGTCATAACAGGAGAGCACCTCGGAGCGCACCGGCACTGAGCGCTCCCCGGACTTCGCCCTGGCACCGTTTTGGTTGTCCCGGTCGACGACGTGAAGGTGCGGTCCGGGCACCGGGCAGCCGAGGTTCGCAGCACTCGGCACGAGATGGAGGTCGGAGCGCCTGAGCCCGAGGGCCTCGCCGACCCGAAGCCCGCAGAACCACAACAAGACAAGGAGGAAGCGGTCGCGCCAAGAATGAGCCGCCACGAGCAGCGCCTCGACCTCGTCATGGCGCACCGGCACGGGGCGTCGGGTGCGACGCGCGCGCTGGAGGTGGCGAGGACGCGCGAGGTAGCGAAGTCCCGATCTCTCCGGGCGCAGCTCTGCGGGCAGGTGGCGGTCGTCACCGACCTCGTAGAGGGCCGCGAGCACCGACGCGTCGAGGCTGCCGTCTGCGACGGCGTGCTTGTAGAGCTCTCGGACGACGGCGAGGAGATGGTTGATCCGCCCCGGGCTGCGCACGTTCCCTCGACCGGCACCATTGCGGGTGATGGGGCTCGTCTTGAGCATCGCGATGAACATCCCGAGCGACTTCGCACCGGCGAGGAGGTCACGCTCGGTCCGCGCGCACCACGACAGGTAGCAGGCGAGGTCACCGGCGTAGGAACGAGTCGTGCCCTCTGCGCGCCCGGCCCCGAGGCGGAGGTGGCGCAGGTAGGCGTCGGCGACCGGAACCGGCCGCCACTCCTCGTCGACGACCGTCCAGTAGGCGAGCGTGTCGGTCAGGGTGATGCGAAGCGCCTGCATCCTGGCCTCTGGTGGCTCTCACTTTGCACGTGGCGCACGGTATCCAGAGGGTGTGACTCCGACCCTCGTTTCCGACCCTGCGATGCGCACGACGCGCGGGATCCCCCACTCCAGAAAAATGGCCCTTTCTCGACTTCACTTCGTCGATCGAGATGGCGACGAGGCCAGCGAGCAGATCGACCCGCCCGAGCGCCTCGGTGGCGACACGTACGCACATGTTGTCGACCGCCCGCCAGCTGAGCCCGTAGCGCCTGGCGACCGCCGCCTTGTTGGAGCAGATGGCGTCGTAGACGACGAGGTCCTCGAAGTCACGGGTGAAAGAGCTGTCATGACGGGCAAATGCCACTCCGGCGACGGTCGGGCCGTGGACCGGGCAGGTGACGCGGGGCGCCTCGGCGACAAGCTCGCAGGTGGCGTGCCCGACGTCGATGTGGCGCCAGCGCCTTTCCCCCCCGCCGCGATCGAAGAAAGGCGAGACGGCTCCGCAGCGGCCACAGCGCCCCCTGTCACGCGACCTCGGGCGCACTCTCACCGACAGATGGGGACGGGGCGAGCTCGCCTCCAGATCGAACCCGCAGATCACGACCGCCGAACAGAGCCCGAGCACCGTCCTGAGTACGCTTTTCACGCGCACGCCTTCCTCCTTCCTCGATTTCCAGCTCTATCAGCCAGAAACCGTAGGCGGGAGAAGGCGTGTTGCCGCGTCAGACCGGCTCAGCGACCCACGAAAGCGACACAAGACCCGAACTTCCCTCCCCGCCTTCTCAGGTCAATGTTTCGGCAGGTCGATCTGCCTCAGGCATTGTTGACACAGAGGGAACAGTGGCATTCGAAGGGCGAAGCGACCGGGGTGAAGACGCACGACTTTGTCGACAAAGAGTTCGGACGAGCTGATCGCCGTCGCGACGACCTCGCCGGGGTTGCGGATCCATGCCGAACTCGACGAAGCTGCTAGGGCACCGGCGTGAAGGTCTCCGACAAAGTGCTTGCCGCCATCTCGCTACGCCTTGCACGACTTCCACGGCGACTGGAACTACACTATCAGCCCGCGGACTGCGCATTCAAACCAGCGGTGGCGAGGCCCCCGACCTCAAGCGCGGGTATTCCCGGGTATCTGCTGACAGATAGCCGCTCATTCCAGAAGAACCTCTTTCCCCTATCCCGATCACGAGCGGGTTGACTGATCGGGGCTAAGGTTGGGCTAAGGTGGCTTGACCGGTCGAGAGGTGCCAGGGACAGCCAGCGTGTCGGCAAGCCCGCTCGCGACAACGACCGGCATGAAGGGGCAGTGGTGACGAGTAAGGTGGCATTGGAAGTACGCGTGGAGGCCACGCCGCTTACGTTTCTCACGTGGCATCTCATTGCAGGCCTGTCACTGTTGCATGCCACCGACGAGGTAAAGGTCATATTCAAACCTCCTAGTCCTAAGAATCGCTCGCATTTGTCAACTCCCCGAATCCGGTCGCCTTGTGTGAAGATGCAAGTGCGTGATAGGTCTGCTGACACGTTGTTATCAGTTTGTCTCGATCTAGGTGACGGTCCAGATATCAGTCCGGCTTGTCTAGATTCTTCAGTCGACGTGATCTTTAAGAGATCCCTCGTCGGCAGGTCATCGAGGCCATCGGGAAAGCGAGTGCTTCCCTATGGACTCGTGTTCGAGTGTCGAAGTGGTCATGAGGGCTTATTGCTTCAGCATTCATTACGGTCTATACAAGGTCTCTGTCCACCAGCCGACATTCAGGATATAAAGCTCATTGGATGGACCTTGAAAACCACCGGTCGCCTGGTGGCAGGTCGATGGTGGAACACGAAAGAGTTGCCTCGACGTCTTGCTCAATACGAGCACCACTCTGACGCACCCGCTGAAGAAGCGATCTTCTTTCAGACCCGTGTCTGGGATCCAAGTCTCGGCTCCGACCCGGTTGATCGACAGCGTGTCAATGGTGTCCGAGTCCAAACGATACGGACGCTCAAGCGTACCTTTGGCAAGCGCTTTGTTGGGGGACTTGTGCCCTCTCGCTACGCGATTGCTACATATCCCGATTGTATAACATCATGGGGCAGTGACAACAACCAATATACCGCGCAGCTGCGCCGCTGTGCTATTGCGGTCTCGACCACCGGCCTGTTTGGCTCAGTTCCATTTAAAATTCCCGAGTATTTGGCCGCCGCACGAGCTATAGTCACGGAGCCACTGAGAGTAATATTGCCTAGACAACTCCGGGCGGAAGGAGAAATCTTAACCTTTGCCACCGCGAGCGAATGTGTCGAACAGTGCGATCGCCTGCTAGCGATGCCCAGGCTTCGGAATGCACTCCGTAGGAACGCTGCTGAGTACTACGTACACAACGTTCGCCCCGATTCTCTACTCAGAGGCCGGTTCCGGGACCTGCGAGCTGAGGGTCCACCGCAGATTAGCCGAGGTTAGCCGCGATCGGTCAAGCTACTGATTGTGGGAATGTCAAGAGCCCGGAGTGCTGGCTCTTCCGGTTTCAGTCCCGATGGCCTGGCGGCCACCCACGATGAATGAAATGCTGGTGCTGGCTGTCGAGCAAAGTCGCCGAGCCCCGATTGCAGTCTGAGGTGCCGTCCCATCCGCGGTGTAAATAGACGACGGGCGTAGGTTCCTTCCAAAGCTTCCAACCCAAGAAGGAGACCCACACCCGTGTCCACCCGAGTATCACCCATCCAGCGCATCCGCGCCGACATCGACGAGCTTTTCGCCTCCGACCGGGACCTCGGCGACGTCCTCGAGGACGTCGCCCGCCTCGGCGTCCGCCTGTTGATGCAGACGGCCCTCGAGGCCGAGGTCACCGAGTTCTTCGGGCGGGAGCGCTACGCCCGGGGCAAGCGTGATCGAAAAGGGAGCCGCAACGGCTACTGCCCGACGACCATAAAGACGACTGCCGGCCCGGTCACACTCGATCGCCCGAAGCTGCGAGGCACCGACGGCAAGTTCGCCTCCCGCCTGCTAGGCATCGGCGTCTGCCGGACGAACGCCTTGGAGTCGCTCGTCATCGCCGGCTTCATCCGAGGACTGTCGGTCCGCGACGTCGAGGCGAGCCTGGCCGATGCCCTCGGCGCCGAGGCGACGCTCTCGAAGTCGACGGTGAGCCGCATCTGCGAGGCGATCAAGGACGAGTTCGAGGTCTGGTCGAAGCGCGACCTCTCGGACCTGCGGCTCGACTACCTGTTCTTGGACGGAAGCCACTTCAAGTTCCACGAGGGGGCGGCCTCCGAGCCGGTGCTGGCGGCCTGGGGAATCACGAGCGACGGCGAGCCCGTCCTCGTCGGCCTGGCGCCCGGGAGCACCGAGTCGCACGACGCCTGGGCCGACTTCTTGCGAGAGCTCGTCCTCCGCGGCCTCACCCCGCCCCTCCTCGTCGTCTCCGACGGGGCAGCCGGGTTGATCGGGGCGGTCGAGTTCGTCTTCGGCCGCTCGCTTCGCCAAAGATGCCTCATCCACCGCTGCCGCAACATCTTGGCCAAGGTGCCGGCGAGCGCCCAGGCCGAGGTGAAGGCCGCCTTCTGGAAGCTGTTCGACGACGTCACGTCCGAGCCGGGCCAGGGCGCCGTCGAGGAGGTGCGCCGGAGGATCGCGGCGTTCGCCAAGCACTACGGCACCACCTACCCGGCCGCTGTCAAGTGCCTCCTTGCCGACGTCGAGTCCCTCACCGTCTACCTCCGCTTCCCGAGAGAGCACTGGAAGCGGATCCGCCACTCCAACTTCATCGAGCGCACCTTCGGCGAGACCCGCCGCCGGGTGAAGGTCATCGGCCGGCTGCCCGGGGAGCGGAGCTGCCTCAGCCTCGTGTGGGCTGTTCTCGACCGAGGGTCGCGGGGATGGCGAGGCGTGCAGCACAACCCGGCCACCACCCGACTGCTGGCAGACCTGCGTCACCAGCTGCTCGACCCGCCCGTGTCTATCACCGCCAAGAAGGATGAGGAGAACGCCGTCACAAGGACTGATACAGCAGTCGCGTAAAGTCAGACAAGGAGCCGCCGCTCGCCGTCTTTTACACCGTCAGCGGGACGCCACC